>JAEUSD010000010.1 GCA_016788825.1 Candidatus Doudnabacteria bacterium
GAGCTCATAATCTACATAAACCCTGTGAGTAAAGTTCGAGAATTAATGAAAATAGGGATAACCGACATCTATAAAACCCTAGTCAACGACCGTTCTGTTCATGCATTGAGACGATTCTTAGATCAAACTCAACCAATAGACAACTCACTAACCCAAGACTATTACTTTATGAAAAGTTACTTTAGGACAGCTGCTACGATTCTCAATCACATTTCAACACTTCAGGGTCTTGAAACCCTTCCAGCACTTGATAGTGTGTTTCCTGATAACTAGGGGTAAAACAAGGCGGGCCTTTCGGCCCGCCCAAAGAGTGCTTAATCTATAAACCTACTTCCTAAACAAACTCATTAACTTCGCCCACCAACCTAATTTACTCCCAGCGAAAGCTATTCCCCCGCCTAATGCAACTGTACCGGTCCCTATCAAACCAACTACCAAAACTTGGTCAGAAGTTAACCCGGAAGCTGGAGATTCATTTGTATCGCTTGAAGAAGTTGAACTTAAGCTCATTTGAAAGATCTCAGGGTTCGCTTCCTCCGATGTTGTTGTATCAGACGTTGATTCTGTAGAACTACTTGTACTTTCTGGTGAAGGCACAGGGTCCACTACAGGCGCCGGAGCTGGTTGAGGTGCGGGTGTCGGTGTCGGAGTTGGAGCTGGTGTTGGTGCTGGTGGTTGTGGCGCTACGTAGTTTGGGTTGTCTAAAACAACCTCATCAAATTCACCAAACCTATTACCATTCTCATCTATGCCCCAAAAGTTAAATCGGAACTTAGGAATATACTCAACCCATCCTGATTCTACAGGTGTTGTTTGGTATTCCGTTAGCCACTGTCCCCCACTTCCTCCAAACTCTGGAGGACTAACAAACACGAACCCATACTTTGCAGCTCCGGGAAGTGGTTCCAAAGTTATTATCACACCTTGATTTTCAGCACCGGGACTAGGATCGGCAACAACTGAGATAATTGGTGGTGGAGCTGCTTCTACGGAGGCGGGATTCAACAAAAAGAATCCTCCGACTACAAAGAAAGCACTTACTAATAAAGACTTATTCATGCTTTAGATATTAACTAATATATAAGTACTGAGGATTATATCAACAGTCTTAAATAAAAACATTGTATTGCAATACAAATTTTGCAATTTTATTTGGTTTGATTCAACATCTCACCTAAGACAAAAGTATGTTTACCTTTCGACGCAATCTTCTGCAATGTCTCAAGTAATTGAAGATACTTAATATCCTCGTTACCTTTTATTAGCTCAGCTGCATTCTTTAAAGCTCTTGCAGATGCTACTTGAGTTCTAGCATTCTCTAGCTCATACTGCCCTCGAAGTTTCGCCTCTAATTGTTTAGCAAACAAATCCTGAATATCTTTAGGGAATGTTACATCTAAAACCTGAATACTTACTAACTCTATACCCCATGCTTTTAGTTGCTTAGAGAATTTTTGGGCTACAGATTGCATAAGATCTACTCTCTGGGTATTGATATCGCTGCTATCGACAGAAGTTACAGCTTCTCTGATGTATACCTGAGACTCTAGTCTTATCCTATTAGTATAGTCCTGCAAAGAAGCTTCAACGTATCTTGAGAATATAGGAGGTATTAAACCAAATTCTTTCGCTAATTGTTCAGGGTCTGTTATTTTAAACACCATGAAATATGAAAATCTTAGGGCAATGTTATCTTTTGTTAGAACTTCCTGATTGTGAACATGAATTGTCTGTTCAATTATCGGCACATTTACCAGATTTAGCTTAGTGAATATGTCCGTAACTCGAGCATACCTACCTGCTTCATATTTTTTAAAGAATTTATTGTCCTTGTACAGTAGTCCCACATTGTTAGGTTCTACTGAAAGGACTTTGAGTCTCCAGAACATTCTTTGTTCTCCTAATAAGTAAAATTACCCCATAGAGAGGAAAGGTCAACTTGCCAAACGGAGTAAGAATTAAGTTACCTCAAGAGGTAACGGTATCCTTCCCACTGCAAGTTTAGAAAGTTTGTGTGTTTCCACACTGACCTTCCTCCCTATTTGGGTTTTGTAAAAGACATTGAGAGGAGAATTGAACCCCTCTATATCATCTGCGAACGATGAATACTCGCAAACTTGCTTGTGTTCATATGCAGTTAGGGGGATTATACATAACTCAAACTATTCGCGCATTGTATTGCAATACAAATTTTAGGGTTTTTTGGGGTAGAACCTCTACTTAATTTCACTGATAAGCTCACCTAAAGATATTAAGTGCTCGATGGAGAGCGGAAGTTCTTTTAGGTAGCTGTGACTCTATCAATTTATTAATTATGTCTCTCAAAT
The DNA here is from genome assembly GCA_016788825.1 of Candidatus Doudnabacteria bacterium. Classification (GTDB taxonomy): domain Bacteria; phylum Patescibacteriota; class Dojkabacteria; order J137; family JAEUSD01; genus JAEUSD01. The sequence continues at coordinate 2,328 of JAEUSD010000010.1, forward strand.
AGTTACGTGCATACTCTTCCCCCTTGTCTCCTCTGTTTAGTAAGTAAAAAGTCACAGCCGCGGGTAAAGAGGAGTCTTCATCCTCTAGGACTCTTTCTATTTCATGGATCAGCACTCCACTGTCTACATCACTGGGCATAACCTTAATGTAGCCCAAAAAGACACGTATGGCTTCATCATCGTACTCATCTTCTAGAAAACATACCCGCCCAATATGTGCTATCTGCGGGTAAGATTGTTCAAGTTGAGTTTTCGGTTTATCGTCAAATATACTCAGCTTCATTTTATTGTTGGATACCCAGTAATAATAAGAAACTTATTGTTTCCCGTTTTTTGCAAAGTTAAGAGAATATTATCAAGATTATCATATGTTGCCAAACTACCCTCTGAGTAAAGATACCCATATCCCACAGCTTTATCAAGAATGTGCCGAGGTATTTGTGAAGCATCTAACACGCTCCCAGTTGAGGAAGTACTAAGCCAGTTACTTATATAAAGTCTATGAGTATCCAGATATTCACTCAAACCATAGGAAGCTGAATCTAGATCATAGAATTTAGTAGCAATACGGCCAGGAGAATCTATTGTCGCCCTTTGCATCAAATCTGCATCTGATATTGCTATATGTCTAGAATACATATGTGTAATACCCTCCTGGTTAACCATAGGCATGCCATCGGTTGCATAAATATATGCTGCGGGGTCTTTAAGAATTTCATCTAGAAACTCACCTGCAGACCCAAAAGCTTTCGAAGAGAACATCTTCCATTCTCGAACTTTTAGATACCTAGATACTCCTCCGCCAACCCCTATTTCATCAAACTTTGTATATTCAGCAAAATCAAATACCTCATCTCCATATTTACCCAAAAAAACCAGGACTTCGTCTATTTCGGAAGCTGTTAGTTTACTAATATCCCCAACTAACCTGTTTGCTATCGAAGAATTGGCAGTCACAGCATTTATCACCTTATCAGCTTTAGCAATTCCTTCTTCCCCCTCTTGCATCATAGTTTGCAGGGACTTACGCAATTGCGAGGTTATCTCAACACCAGCATCGGCAAGCTTCTTCATCTGTTGGCCAAGAAGACCAACCTTAGCAATAGCCTGTACTGCTTTGTCGGCAAAAGAGTTAATCGCAACAGCAGTTAGTATCCCCCCCAGTATTGATCCCACTATGCTGCCCATAAATCGCAGTTTCGCCAGATAATCCCCACCATTAAATATATATTCTATCCCTTCTTGATTCTCTGCGACTGAAGCTATAACCCTGATTATGGAAACAACGAAGAAAGCTACATTTAACACGGCACCTATCACACCACCAAATACTTTAGCTAGAACCGCTATGGCAAACTGTATAACGTTAGATACGATATCTGTTATTACATTAACCAACCCCTGCAACATCCCTTCAATGAAGGCGTTAGCATCAGCAGAGAAAGATGTTTGCCCAGTTAGTTTTTGCGTATAAACATCAGTCCCGTAACTATTTAGAATCTTTACATATCTCGATTCTTCAGATGAATATCCAATGTACCCACCCTGAAAACTAATTGCATTTGTTAAATTAAGTTGCTTACCTTCTAGAACATCAATTGTTTTTGATGCTTGAACAGCTGCCTCAACTGGTGCTCCGAGATATCCATTTATGTGGGCAGCATCTCCGGCGTATTCGGGATCAGCCTGTGAGTAAATGCTATAAATCGATGTATCTGTAACAGCCCCTTCAATATGGTGATTTGTCCACGCTCCTAATGATAAGAAGCCGTAGCCAGTTTTCAGATTATACGAATAATGATACATTCCTTTGCTGAAAGTCTGCCAATCCAAGCTTCCTTCAAGTAAGGCAGGTTTCGCGCCAAAAGATGTGTCCATAGTTGGGAATCCAAGTATCTCACAGCCGTTATGCTGCAAATAATAATCCTTACTCTTGCCCGTAATTACATACGCCGTTGAAGATGAATTATTCACCATCACCCACGAAGCTCCCAATACTTCACCGTTACTCTTCTCAATCTTGTCGTAATCAGCTAGCCAGTAGGTTGTTCCACCACAATTCCAAGGATGAACCTTACCGAATTCATTATCTGCTCGGATGAAAAGTTTGAAATCACGGTTTTCTTTAGCATGAATAATCTCTGAGAACTGGTTTGCAGGATCTTCTTCACGCTCAGATGCTTGCCCACAACCTTTATGATCAAACCAGCTGTTAAAGTTCCAATTAATCACACCTTCTTCCATCTCCCATTGTGCCCAAGAGCCAGAGACATTGTACGGAGCCTTTATTGGCCAACCTGTTTGTGAGATGCCTCCCAATCCATTCTGGATATCAGACCACCCGCCGTAACCGATATCCAGATTGCCATATTTCGAAGAGAAGATCTTTCCCGAGGTGAAATGTTGCATAGTACCGAAGGTGTTACATCTCGAAGTCTCTCCCCACTGCAACCCCTCCGGGAAACCTAGATAACTCCAGGTCCCAGTCATATACTCGTAATGATCCTTGATTGCTCCCCTCACTATTCCTGGCTGAGATTTAGCATTATCTCGGGACCAATAGATGTTGCCTTTTTCAAACTGCTGATACCATCCGACTAGCCGACCCGTATTACCTTCATCCATTAATGGCATACCGAACTCACCACAACCTCCATAAGTGTAATAACTCCACCAAATACCCCCAGTTAGCAGGTACGCTCGATTATGACTCGGGTTATACATCAACACACTATCCCCATAATTCCCGATACTATGGTAATCACGAATCTTGATACCACACCATTCATGAGTGACCCCATCCACCACTGCATCCCCAAGCTGCAACTCCCTCTGCTTAAATGCGTACTCAACCGGATCTTTGATCGGCGCCTCTGGTATACCTACCCTATTTCCACCCCCACTCGCCAATGGCCAAATGTTGAAATGAACTCCGTTCTCATAAGTATCTTTCCACCACTTCAACCCATCAAACCAATAGTCAGAGTATATCTGCACTTCTGCTTTGATAACATCTCCGGGTCTTAAGTTACCACCTAGCGGGAGTTTTATTGACCATCGCCCATCTGGAGAGTCATTCCATAATTCTCCAAGATAAGTCCAATCATCTCGGAAAAGCACAATCTTTACATGCTGAGCCTTATCTTGTTTGTAATGATGTTCCCAACCACTACCACAACCCCAGCAATCGCGGAACTCATTCCATACCTTGATATGCATCGGCATATTCTTAGGAATCCCTATCCCGTAAACCTGCACACTGTTCCCATCTTCTGCAGTTTCAGCATAAGTAATGGTAGGTGCTTGGGGACGCCTAGTTTCACTCCATTTAATCTCATTCCATTTTGTAGCCCCATCCCACCGAATAAACCTATCATAGGTCACCTCTGGCCAAGCAGCCTGTGAGCCATTCATTCCGGCGTATGGATCCGCAGGATTAGCCCCGGTAACCCCCTGCACACCACCACTTGGTGGGATACTTGGGTTCGTGTTTACTGGAGGATAGTACTTTTGTACGAACACCCACTCAGGGTCACGAGCCACACCATTCTTTCGCAATTCAAAATGCAGATGACACCCCTGTTGTTCTACAGGTAAAGACGAATTACCCACTACCCAGCCAGTATTCCCAGACTTTCCAATATACTCCCCCATTGCCACAGATTGCCCAATCTCAACAGCGACAACGCTCAAGTGCCAATAGTAACTCTGCCAACCAGAGGGATGTTGAATAATTATATAGTTAGAAGGAGTCTGCGGGGTACTGTTATTCCCAGCGACAACTCCATTTGTGGCAATATCCGCTACAACACCAGCAGCACTGGCAAAGATATCCGTTCCACAAGCAAGACCATAATCAGTGCCGCTGTGGAATGTTCCCCACCTTGGACCAAACTGTGAGGTGATTGTAGGATTGCCTGCGTAAGGTCTTACGAAGTCTACTCCATCAACTCTTGCCACACCTGACCCAATCCCTCCGTAACCATAACCATAGCTAGTAAAGCCTTCACAAACATAGCTTTGGTGAATATATCCACTCTTCCCGCTCAACCGAGAAACATAGTACCATTCACCAATGACATCAATAATTCTAATATTTGCATCTTGAGTAATAGTTTCGATCGTCCGACTACTCCAATTGAGCCTATACTTCAGCTCAGTGAATTGGGTATTACAAATATGAGCCTCTGAGAATAATGGCTGAGGAGGTGTCCATACAGGAGGATTGTACCCAGGCGCTAGGTCAATATACCCAGCAGGCACCCAACCAGTAGTACCGTCTGGAAGTTGAACCTCGTACCACCCACCTAACCCATCATTTCCTGGCAAAACTTGCCTTAAAACCTTTACCTCAGTTCCAAATGGGATTTCGATATCCCAGCCAAATTGCAACCCTGGCCCAACCCTTAATTTCAAACCGACGGTAGAAATGACGACTCCCATATCTCCGGTCGGCGGGTCGTAAGACACACTGCTAGAACTTTGCTCGTCATTTGGAACCGTGCCAGTTTGTTCAAAACACGTTCCATCAAACCACAACTGGTTATCACCCTCAAGTGAAATTCTATGCCAACCATTTACTGTTTCCAGAATTGTAACTTGGGAGTCGTATGGAATTCTTCTAACAAATCCTTGTGCTCCAGGGGCACGATAAAGGTCCGTTCCCTCCGTACAGAATATCCGCCCAGTCATTAACTCTCGTGGAATAACCCTCACCTGCCAGCAAACAGGCTGGCTAGCCATCCATGCCACCCCTTCAACAAGTGGAGCAAAACACTCCGTATATGTACCAGAAGCTAAGTTGAGCGGGGCATTGAAATCAAACAAGAAAGTCACTGCGCCATTGGGCAGAACATTCGCATTTTCCATGTATGAAGAAGTCCTATGTGGAGCCAACCAATTTGCAGAGAATACTGAATTGCGATCCTGCGGGCTCTGAGTCCCCAATCGTGTCGAACTCTTGGGCCAAGTTCCCGTACCCACATTTTGATACACTGCACTAACCGCTACCGCTTCTCCCTGCTTCACAGTTAGCTGGCCGCCATGGCTCCGATTCAACAAAGCTGCCCCCCAAGTGTCTGGGACATTTGGGATGACCAAATGCCAGCCAACCGGCAACCAATTCCAGGGATTATTTCTATATCCAGGTGGGATAACTTTCCCATCATAAAGATGTCTATTTGCAGCATAAATTGGCCACCAGCACATCCCCATTTGATCAACAGGATTTGTAGAAGTTACAACATAGTTTGGAATACCCCTTGCTGAACAATGGTAAAACTCTTCTGCAATTCCACTATAGCAATCGTACCCACCACACCGCCACCTTGGGTCCCACGGCCTAGCACTTTGAACTATATAGTATGCGGTTCCACCGGCGCCGAGGTCATTTTCCCCAAGCACGGCCTCTGGATCTTCAGGCGCCAGGAATTCTGGGTTCTCCTCAACATCTAGGACAAACGCCGGTGTAATATTTCCCCATTCGGAGAACCAAGTGTTGCCTTCATGGACTGCATCGATAAGCAACACGTACTTACCTGTATGAGCTGGAGTATAGATTGTGAAACGTATGTTGTCATCTGACTCCAGATAACTTACTGACTTGTTCAAGATCCCCCTGCTGCCTTCGTATTGGTAGACTTGCCCGATATTATCTTCTGCTTGCTCATCAAAACGATACCAATGATAAGAGATATTCACTGGCTGCTCGCCTGAGTAACCACTTTGTGGTTGCCAGGTCATACTTCCTCTATTGCGAGCAGCCAAAGCGACTGGTAGCTCAGTAGATGCCATAACCTGTTGAGGTAACGAACTAAGGGTAAATTCCTGACTCGTAGTTGCCACGGATGAATATTCAACAGCGTATTTAGGAGCTAGAATAATCTCATCATACACAGGTTCAAGCTGCTCTCGAGTATTACTGTAAATGTACTGTACGTATACTCTCTTTACACCATTTGATTCCGTGAGTTTCCAATGCTTAACAGTCTGAAATAATTCTAGGTCAACCACAGTGCTGTTTTCGCCTTGGTTCCAGATCTTCATAAATTGCGGCTTCACCGTAGGCTGAAGCCGCAATGTTACTACGTCACTGTTAGTAAATACTGCATCATCGTTAATTACAATACTTCCTGTAGCACGGAATTGGTTAATAAATATGCCATCTTCTGCAACCCGTGATACGTTTCCCAATCCATCGCGGACCCGCACCATCAATACTGCTTCTCCAAAGACGATATTTCGGAACTCATGAACAAAATCTGCACGGAAGGCTTGCCAAGTAGACCAGACCAATCCATCTTGTGATACCTGGTATTCAAGTTGGCCAACCCCTTCGGTACCGTCAGCGTGAACAGTATCCTGGGCTGCCAGATGCACATTGACAAGTGTTGTCACTGTTTGACTTGCCCCAGAGTTTATTTCAACATTCACCGAGGGTGCCGAATTATCCAAGATTAGAGCATCACAGAGTGTGTTAGATAGGTTCTCAGCTTGATCTTTAACTTGAGCGCAAACTTGTTTGGTCCCAGAGATTTCTGGGTCTAGAAGTAGTATCTGTTGTTCAGCAAAGAAATCTTGCCAGCCAGTAGTCCATAAATCAGATTGAATCTTTGTTTCACAATCTTGAGATGAAGTACAGTGTAGATACCTTACCCCAGCAATACCCGTTGAATTTCCTAGTTCATCGATAGGGTCATACGCAGAGATCTGTAGACTTGTTGCATTTCCAGAAATGTACTCTGCGCCACTAGCCAAGATGTTTTCTGTGATTATAGGGGCAGCAGTATCTAGATAAATAACGTCACTAACGATCTCCGACAGGTTCCCAGCTTTGTCACTTACTTGTGCATAAATGGTCAAAACGTTTGCTCCCGTATCCTGCCAAGTTAACTCAACTCCTGCAGATGAAAATGGTTGCCAGTCTTGCCACGTTATATTGTCAAAGCTGAATCGCATTTGATCTAAGCCTGCGATGACACCAAGGAACTCTTGCCTAGAGTTTAGTAAAGGATCATCTGCGGTTAGAAAGACTTTATTCGTGTAACTCCCTGTGTATATAGCCTCAACCGGAGTTTCCAAAGAGCTACCAATTGTTACCTTCTTAAGGGCTGGGGTGACCAGGTCGTAAATCACATCATAGTTAAATATGGCCTCATTTCCTGCATGGTCCAAAACTTGCATGTAGTAAGTATTTCTTCCTTCTGCAAAGTCCATTTCTAACATTTCGTTTATCTCTGTTCCATCCCAAAGATTGCACCTACTGACCCAAGGAGAACAATCAGCTGAAATCTCTAGGTTTTTGTAGGTGAGCCAATTATTTTGTTCCCCTGCTGCTGTAAGAGGGTCGGTGGTAAAACGAGTCTGCTTTATGCCACTCGGCTCCACCCCAACCTGTGCCAAGTCGTAGCCAGTTACAATTGCTTGTAATTGTGTTGAATTGAAGTGATTCGTTTGCTGCCCTGCCAAGTTGTAAGTTGAAATCTGTACCTTAGCAGGCTGGTTGTCAGTTTCGAGAACCACCTCTTCTGCTGGCTGCTCCGGCGCCCCTTCCGCAAATACCTGCATACTCGCAGCCAGCGGAGGAACCTGAGTTGTGAATATAAAGATGGCAGTGACTAAAGTAAATAGTTTTCTTTTTAGTCTGTTACTCATTTAGGTTCTGTTAAAATGGAATTTCTTGTCCACGACTTATTTCTTCAACAGTCAAGGAGTCGAGATAGATTTTATATGTAATTACTTGTTTTGATGACGGATAATCACTCGCCCTTACCTTCAAAGTCGCTGTACTGAAGTCTGAATTCCAAAAAACATCAGGAACGAAGGCAACCCCACTATCGTTCCCAGAGCGTTCGTAGTTGAGTAGTTTTGTCTTCTCCCCTTGCTTATACAAATAAGCCGCACTATCTGTTGTGTAGATAAATATCTCATTTGTCTTCCCAGGACTAACTACCACTTGGTAATCGACATCAGAAAGTATTTTTCTAGTTACGCCTGTGTTCACTTCTAGTTCGGAGATACTAACCTTCGGGATATCACTTGGGTTAACCCCAACTCGGGCACTCGTATAAATCAGGTGCTTCTTGTCACCGGTTAATCTGAAATCTATCACATTGTCGTTTACCAACGTACTTATCCTTTGACCATCTTCTGCATTCACAAGCTCGAGTACGTACCTACCTTGGTCTGTATAGACTTGGGCTATGCTTTCTTCCTCAGTGAGTGGGATTATTTTCTCAACAGTTAACGGCTGATAATTGTTGCTGGCTAAGTATGGCCTTAAAACGAACACTACACCGATAACTAGTACTAATAAAATGAATCCTGCGGCTAGTAGCTTCAGTTTGTTGTCGGCTAGTTCGAATATTCTTGAACTCGCTTTTTGCTTAACTGTCATGATGTTTGTAATTAAGTGCTGCATTTATACCATACTTTGAAAATCAAAACATTGTATTGCAATACAAATTCTGAGGGAATTTGGAGGAGTTGCTACGGAGTATATACTTGCGATATAATTGGGTATGGGAAAATACTTTGAACTGTTAACACAAGCAACACCTAGCATTGAGTATATTTACTCAAACTTAATGCCACTAGTTATTGATAAATCCTCCGTTGAACCACGATTCGAGAGCGAAGAGGCTGCCATCAAAGCTATTATAGCGGCAATTGTTATGCCCGATCTTAGCCATGATAATATCCTCAATCTACCTCCGGCACTCAAGCTTTGCATGTTTAAGTACAACTGTGTAGAGCAAGCCGCAAGTCTATGTAATAGCGATGACAGTTACATGGCGCCCTTTATTACAAAGCTACCTACCCAGCTGGCAGTTGTCTTCGACGGCGTCCCTGAAATAACAATTCCAAACAAATCAGCAAACCATAACAAATTTATGAATGCCCTATTTACAGAAGACCCTATCATGGCCAAGGGCATGACGGAGGAAGAGATAAAAGAGATTATTGATACACTAAAAGCAGTTTTGCCAGCAGCTGTTCAGACATATAAGGAATCAGCCGAAGGATACCTAATTGCTCTTCTCAAAGCTCTAGAAAGTTTTATTGCTTTTTGTAAACCTCTCCTAGTACCAGGCATGAAAGAATTAGTTCTTGGAAATAACCCAAGCATCCTTGAAGAGGCACAAATTCCAGTTATGGAAAACGAGTCTTTTCTATCCTTCTATCAGGGAGTCTACAACTCTCTTGTAGATTACGTTAAGGCAACTGTTAAACCCTCCGAAAGCTGATATGGAAAAACCAAACCCCGAATTTGAAGCGGAGACAGCTGCAATAAGGCTGTTTCTTGAAAATAATCCCTTAGACCAAGAGGAATTAATTGGCCTAGAGAGTTCACTACCCCCAGAGCAATTCGCGCGAGCGAAGGTTATCCTCGCTTGCCAGTTAGCAATTAATGGTGAACTAGATACAAGTATTGCAGACCTAATGACACAAGAAAATATTGCTATCTCTCAAGTTTCTAGTCTTAAACAAATAGAGACAATGAGTCCCTTAGATAAGGTCGCAATATTTGCTGTATTCACTTCAAAACCAGAGGAAATGATAGGTGAAGCACTCCCACAGAACGAGTTCCAAGCGAATTTACACATCGCAGCCATAATAGACGAAATTCGCAAAAATATTAAACCCCAGTCCTAACCCCACGCTTTAACCCTCAACCGCTTTCAGTGTATACTCAATGCACTATGATTGAGAATGTAACTGGATTGACGGACGCCGAGGTGGAAATGAGAAGACAAGCAGGGCTTGTGAATACAGCTGTAGAGTCGGCGTCCCCGAGCTATGGATTGATCATCCTGCGTAACGCGTTTAACCTTATCAATATATTCCTCTCGCCCCTATTAGTAATCTTATTCTACTTCGAGAAATACCAAGATGTCTTCGTGATGTCGACGTTTGCCGTGATCAACTCGATCGTTGGCGCTTGGGACGAGATTCGGATCAAACGCCGCCTGGACCGGATCCAAGTAGATCATGCGAAGCAGGTGCACGCATTGCGCGATGGGAAACTATCACGCATCTTGGCTACCGAAATCGTAGTCGACGATGTACTGAAAATAAAGGAAGGTGAAGGAATTCCTACTGACGGAGTAATTTTGCAGGCGAGCAACCTACAAGTAGACGAGTCTTTATTGACTGGAGAATCCAACTACATCACCAAAGAAAAAGACGACAAAGTGATCGGTGGGAGTTTCATTGTTTCGGGAGAATGCTATTACCGCGTCACCACAGTAGGTAAAGATAGTTATGTAAATAAACTAGGCTTCCAAAGTCGCTCATTTCGCAAAGAACGCAGCCCACTGCAAAAGATTGGAGACAAACTTACTGTGTTCTTTATCGCAGCATCTGTGTTTTTTGGAGTCTTAGTTTTCTTTGCTGCCAAAGGTCAGGGAGAACCCACATCCGAAGCCGTGATCCCGCTGACCACAGTAGTATCGTTAATAATCCCGCAAACGTTGATCTTCTTGTTCACATTCACGTTCAGTATTTCAGTCGTAAAGCTAAGTCAATTGGGTGCATTGGTGCAGAGACCGTCAGCTGTGGAATCGCTGGCAAAATTAGATGTCCTCTGTTTCGATAAAACTGGCACAATTACCTCCGGAGATATGAAGGTAGTGCAGACGAAGTATTGGAATACTGATGCCAAACAAGTCGGTGAGATATTTAATTACATTCAAGACAAAATTTATGGGAGAAATAGTACTTTCAATGAAGTGGCACAGTATTTTGCCAAGCAAACGGACAAAGAATTGCAGGTAAACGAATATACCCAGGTACCATTTACCTCAAAAACCAAAATGGCAATTAATCAGCTGCGGACGCAGGATGGCTACATACAGTTTGTGTATGGCGCACCGCCGGCGATTATGCCCTACATCGTAGAAGACCTCCAGCCGGCGGTGCGCCAACTGGTAGACACTTCGGAACAAGAAGGCAACCGGCACTTACTTGGTATTATCCACACCAGCAACAAAGATTTGCCAGCCGATGCCAAATTTACATCCGATCAGGTATGGCTGGTGGCTTTGCAGGAAGAGTTGAACCCAGGGCTAGCAGATACTTTGGAACAATTCCAACAGATTGGAACGAAGCTGAAGATCATTTCTGGAGATAGTAGCCATGCGATTAATCGGGCTCTAGGCAAACTCGGTGTAGATATTGGTAAAGCGATTGATCTCTCCGAGTTTGACGGTGATCTGGCGGCTATCGCCGCCGACTACAGCATCTTCGCCCGGGCGAAGCCGGAGGACAAACTGACGATTATCAAGGCCTTGCAGGCCCAGGGAAACCAAGTTGGGATGGTCGGCGACGGGGTAAACGACGTCCTCGCGCTGAAACTTTCAAATCTAAGCATGGCAATGGAATCAGGCGCGAGCATTGCCCAAGACGTCGCCGACATTATCTTGCTCAAAAACAATTTCAACCTTGTGCCAAAGATCATCTACGAGGGAGATAACGTCGTGGCAAACCTGAAGTTTATGAATTTATTATTCTTGAACAAGACTTTCCACGCTGTAATATTCGCCGGCTTGTGTGTGCTGTTGGGGAAGATCTTCCCGATGTTACCTGCTTCTATTCTGATTTACAGCTTCTTGGCTACTAGTCTTCCTTCTTACGTAGTGGCCTTTTTGAGGCGAGAAGTTTCGACTTCGAAAATTTTCTGGAAGGATGTTTTACCTGGATCGATAATTGCCGGGATTGCTGGCGCGTTAGTGAGTTTAGCGATCCTGTTACTGTTCCCTACCCTAACAGACATTGAACTTAACACAGCAGTGATGTATGGGACATTTATCTTTGGTGTTCTTTTCACTATCGATCAGCTACGCAGAAATACATATGTCAAAGAATTCACCCGTATGGCATTGATCTTCGTTTCTCTTGTGGGCGTGGGGGTGATTTCTGGAATAGTCCCGATCGTCAACAATTATTACAATGTAGTCCCTCTCCAATTCGAGCTTTGGATAGACCTAGCGATAATCGCAATTGCGGGATATGTGGGGTACTGGGGAGTTTATAAGATGTACTCGCAGGTTTCCCAATAAATCAAAACTCTTCCTCAGAGTCATACGGTATAAAACCATCTTGCTCCAAATTATCTACTAGATAAGGCAATCTATCTACATAGACATAGAGCTCTCCAACAATAACCGTATACCTATAAATAACCCCTTCTTCTTCAAAGTAAGCATAAAAAATATTATGACGATTAGTCAGCCGATATCCTAGGGGGCGACCTTTACGATAACGCCCAGTTTTTATCTCATAGTCCAGACTTTCAACTATCAGCCTCGCGTATTTCTCCCCGGGGAAGTCCACAATACCTCTATCATCAAATGAATAAAACAACCAATCTCCTATCTCCATCGCACTCCTCATACATTCTTCTAAGCCTTCATCATTGGGAATACTTTCTTCGATAAAAGTGCGTGCTTCTTGCAGAAACCCAAGGTGATCAAAGGCCTGATCCATTACTATTTTATCTTTTTCCTCTTTGGGCAGAGCCTGCTTATCGTCATCTGCTGTATGGAATGGAGTAAACCCTTCCATATCATCGAAAGTATTTATGTTGAGCCAGTAAATTTGGGGTTCCAGTTCTAGAAAAACCCCCTCGTTGGCAATAATAGAAAGTTTTCCGAGTTGCCCCCAGTAATGCATTTCAGGATCTCGGAAAAGAACAGTTGCTGCAACTTCTCCGTTCGTGTTGGTGACAACGTTAAACTTCAATGGGGTAAGCTGAGATAATCTCCCTAAGTTGCACCCTTGCAAACACGTTAAAACCCTCCGCAGAAGATCTACATGCGTAAAGTCTTTAGGCATTGGCCCGATATTTATCGATATCTGAGTTTTCTCACAACCCAAAGGTGTTATATAACCACTGTATTATACCTCCAAAACCCTCAGAATCCTATAGTTAACACTACCACACAACAATTATCTCTGAATCTCGTTTCACAACCAGAAGGGGATCCCCGCCAGAAAGTGTTGCTGTAACTATTTGACCAAAAGTATCGCCTTCGAAATTTAGCTGCCCGTTTTCGTAAGATAACAATTTCTGCTGCCTGACTTCCCCACCTATTCGTATTCTCTCCAACATAAAGAGGAGTCTCTTTTCCACATAGTCCAATGGTATAAAGTTCCAAGGGCCAAAATCTTCATCGTCACCATCCTCTGGATAATTAACGTAAAAACTCTCGTAAGCATCACCGGTAAGACAATTAACGATTGTAACTAAAAAGCGTTCTTCGAATTCAACCGTATAGCAATAACCTTCTTTTAACACATGCCCTTTAGCAATAAATCTACTTAAATCAGGGTTGTCACTTCTAGCTATGTTAACGAAATCTTCGATTTGGGTCTTGAGATTCGAGATTTCAAATAACAGGTTACCATTAATCGCAAGATATTTACTTGTCATCTTAAGCTCAGGATTATCATTAAGAGTCATCTCGTTTATCTCAGATATACTTAGAGAACTTTCATCGCTTAGGACTAAATCAGGTCCGTATATTTGGTACTTAACTACACCCACCTCTGGGTAACTTAAAACGATAAGTTTGTTCTCATCGATAAGAGAAATATCTTTTAAACGGCTCACAGTTAAGACCTCGGTTAAGGACTTAACCGAAGTATCAGCTAAGAATATCTTTCCCGTTTGAAGGTTTCCAATTAAAAGTTTACCTTCTCCCCATCTGAGAACTCTTGAATAGTTCTGGTTATCTGAGGTTAAAACTCTTCCTAAACTAGAAAACCCTTCCCTAGAGTACAGAAATAGCCCGCTAATAATAAGAATTGCTATTACCATCAAACCCAGCAAACGTATCCTGTTTAGCTTCTTTAATGATTCTTTCATATCTATCTATGTTTACACGCATCTCCCTCAAATACAAGCAACGCCGCGGAGAGTAAATTGTTTCCCTCTCTCTTAATATCCCCTTTATAAACCATACTTGGAGATCCTCCACCATCGAACAGGTTTCCATCTACTATTTTCCCCCCATATCGTGCAGCATACAAATTCAACTTATCGTCGATTTCGTTTGTAAAAAGAGTTCCTGTTACTATGGCGATCATTTTATTGTTATCAGTTACTCCAACTACTGTTCTTTGCCTTAATAGGTGACAGGCAGTACCCCCTATCGCATTACAAGGGTCAGTAAAATTACCGTCTTGAAAAATTCTGGGTCCACCCCCAACCACGTTATAGTAATTACCCTTATTGGTCGTGAATTCTATATTGTTTTCTCTGCTTATTACCATTGAGGTCCAATTCCGCCAACCTGAGTAATCGTGACCCTGTACATAATTTATATCCATCGGCGAATCATCCATATCTACATAATCGGTGTTAAATGATGCGACCGGTCTTTCGTCACCGAGATATGCATTATCGTCATTTACGAGTTCTGAGAATTTGCTAGCTTTAAAATTCTTTTTCAGACTTCCATCAGGGTCTTTATCTCCAATCTTGCCCTCTATCCCAACATGAGATTTCAAGCAGACTTGCTCGGGATTATGTAAGTCAACAACCAAAACGTTTAAATCATCTTCTTTCAGATATGTAATAGTAGCTGGTACAACAGGTTTTTCGAAACCACTTTCACAAAGCTTACCTTCTTCGACTAACTGACACCACTGCCCGTTTTCTTGATACATTTCCCCCATTGGAAACCCGTATCTAGCTGTTCCACCAGCACCTGTATGCAACTCATAAATCTTCCCTGTTGAAGAAAACGTACCGTATCTACTACTATGAACAATTCCCCCGTCAAACTTTTGATATGACCCAGTCGTACCAGAAGGAGATACAGCCGCCAGCAGATCATCAGTTGCTGGAAGGCCTAAGCTGCCACATGATCCGCCATACTTATTCCAGTATGCCAGCCGAATATCTCCTCTTAGCCTAAACGCCCAGTTTAACCTTGGATTATATATTAGATTGCTGTAGGTTATCCAACCATCTGCAGGAGCAGTTAAATAATTATAGTCACGCATCCAAGCACCACAGTACTCATGAATACCACCAGCAGCTTCATATTTATCTGAAATAGTTTCACGATACTTTATTGCCCACTCATAATCCGTTAATGCCCGATCTGGGACAACCCCTCTTATACCAATTTCACTAGCAAAGTAAGGAACTCCGAAATATTTAGGATTGCGAATGTCGAAGTTGACGTTCTCCGTAGTATCGCTCCACCAATGGAGGTTGTAGAAAGTATAGTCAGCCTGGACCTGAATTTCAGCTTTTATAAGATCCCCAGGTTTTAGCTCCCCCCCTAGAGGCAGATTAATTACCCAACGCCCATCAGGACTGTCATTCCAAACTTCGTCCAAATAAATCCACCTCCTTTCCGGAGTTTCCTTAAAAATAGCAACCTTTACATGTTGGGCTGTTGCCTGTTGGTAAAAAAATTCCCAACCACTTCCACACGCCCAGCAATACCTAAATTCATTCCAAACCTTAACATGCATTGGCATGTTTTTCGGTATACCAGTACCGTAAACAGTTACATTTGTCCCTGTGTCGTTTGTAGATAAGGCTGTTATCTTTGGTGCCGAGGGTCGTTTTGTTTCACTCCATTTAATTTGATCCGATTTATTACTTCCATCCCAAGAGATAAAGCGATCGAAAGTTATTTCTGGCCACTCAGAATAAGCACCGTTTATACCGGCAAAAGGATCATCGGGAGTAGCACCATGAAGACCTAAAAAGCTTCCCGGGTTTGGTGGAAGTATCGGAACAGATGGGTCGTTTGGACCAGAGCCATCCCAAGGATTAGATGGAATAAATAATCTCCACCCGACTTCCAAGTACTGCCAAGGTCTGGCCCTGTAGTAAGGATTCAAGATTTTACCAACATAAAGGAGTTTGTTTGCTTCATAAATGGGCCACCAGCACTTACCCATAAGTAATGCCGGAACCACTGTATCAGGCACATCATTAGCTATACCTAGTGCACTACAGTTATAAAATTCCTCTGCAATCCCCCTATAACACTCAAAACCCGCACATCTCCAGGTAGGATCCCAAGGACGACCTGGCTGCACCGTGTAGTAAAAAGCAGCTTGAGTACTACTTGATTCAAACACATTAGAATCCGTCAGCAAACTACCGCCTAAACGAGAGCCCAGACCTTCCTGCCCCACAGTAATATCAATCACATATTCGGGAGAACTGTTCCCAAACGAAGAAAACCATTGCCCACCGGCAGGGATTTCGGCAAAATCCCCTTCTATAGAAGGAGCAGCTTCAAGAACGGCATCAAACTGCAAAATATACTTCCCTGGCTCCGTAGGAGCAGCAACTGAAAATAAAACGCTTGTATCTGCTTCAGCGTAGTCTACGTTCCTATTTAGTTGCCCCCTATTACCTTCAAACTCATATATCTCCTTGGCCCCTCGGTCAACTCTGAACCAGTGATAAGAAACATGGAAAGCATTTTTAGATTGAGCCTTTGCTGTAAAATCTTGCAGCCAAGTCTCGGAACCAGTGTTACGTACACTTAATGTCATGTTAAAGTTTGCCCCAACACTGAGCGCACTTGGCATTTTACCTATCGTGTACTCTCCGTAACCTGTTAGCGTAGGTCCATAGTTGACCCCTAAAACTGGCGCATAAATAATACCCGCTGCAACTGGCTCGCTTACCGTTCCATTACCATAAAGATATTGTACATAAAGCAATTTTTCTCCGTATCCCTCGCTTAAAGACCAACTTAAAGAAGAGGCGAAAGCTGCTGCTCTAACTTGGTCAGAGTTCTGCCCTTTTTCCCATACCTTAATTTGAGTGGGAACTCCCTGCGGGAACAAGTACAAATTGATATTGCGCTCTGAAGTGAAAGTCTCTCCATTGTTTATTCTAAAGTATTGACTGTAGTGCGCAGGTGAGAAATAAATATCATCCGAGAACACATCCGATTCATTTCCAAGTGAATCTCGAAATTTCACATATCCATTTATTCTGGTAGGCTGGGTAAGTTCGATCGGATAGCGTCCAGTCACCTCCTTTTGACCAGTGATAGGTAGCCATTCCTTCCAGCTATGGCGATCGTCACTTGCAGAGTATTCTATACCTCCGACCCCTTGAGAACCGTCAGCAAGAAGGCCATCTGTGGCCGTTAAGTGAGCCACAAGATCAAGCGAATTTGTCTCTGCTAGTCCGTTATTTATTACAACAGTCCCGAAAGGCGCAACATTATCTAAAGTAATGTCATCGCAACTATAATCATTCATAGGACTTATAACCTCTTGGGTATCTTGGACCTGAAAACACAAGTATCGAATGCCGGATGAGGCAGGTGCAGCTAGCATCATTTGAGTAGAAAAAAACTTCCCCC
Organism: Candidatus Doudnabacteria bacterium; assembly: GCA_016788825.1. Taxonomy (GTDB): domain Bacteria; phylum Patescibacteriota; class Dojkabacteria; order J137; family JAEUSD01; genus JAEUSD01. Next base: position 19,682 of record JAEUSD010000010.1, read on the forward strand.
CATAAGTATCTGTAAATGAGCTTGGAATTGGCTGCCAAGTAGACCACCTATTATTTATACCGTAAATCTGGAGACACTCTTCCTTACTAACACAAGTAAGAGACCTCAAGTAAGAAACATCGTTATCTTTTGATAGTGCCTTATGAACCAAAATTGAAACATCTACTAGCCCATCTCGCGTGAACTTATCTCCCCTGTTGATAACAGAGAAAACCATAGGCTTTTGTGAATCTATACCTTTCAAGCCAGCACTAAATTGAGCCAGGTCCTTAGCAGTCTCTACTTTTTTAGATATTGTCTTGGGAAAACTATTATCCGAGGTTGCCTTCACAGTAAGAACAGGGGCAAAAGGATATAGAACAGTCACTAATATGAACGCTGTAGATAAGATTCTTTTGGCTTTTTCCATAATTATAAATTTGCGAATAAGGAGATGATAGCAAACTAATTTTTCACTTGCCATGTATTACAATACAAATTCTCAGGAATTTGAGTAAAGTTCTCCATTTTGAACTCATTATTTACCTCCAACTTAAACAAATTCTTCCCAGCCCTTGTAAATAGATAGAGATTCTCGGTAATCGGGTCGATCAGGTGGCTCTCGATAAGTGAGTAACCGCCAGGGCTGGATGCAGATTCGGTTTGAAAGTCAGGATTTTGGGTCAGGTCAATTTGATTTACTTTCAAACCGGAATCCCAGGCATAGAAGTCGACCGTTCCGGTCGAGGTGGGAAATCCAGCCCGCATTTCCCAGGCCTCCACGGCAACTGACTTCAACTCCGGAATCAGGTGAAACCAAAAGTTGCCGGACAGCGCGAACTTAGACACCAGCGCGTTTGAAGCGGAATCCATTATGCAGATCTCGGCCGCGCTGCGCAAAAGTAAAATAGTGCCTATATTATGGTAAATATCCCAGTCTCCCGCGCCACAGGTCGACGCCTCGAGAGTTTGATTAGCAATTGAGTAGTCTGTTGTATTTATCGTCAACATTTGTAGATCTCCATTGGGAATAAATATATTATCTCCGTTCACCCATATGTCGTTGTCGGTATACAAACGGAAAAATTCATTTAAAGGATTAAACTTTTCAATAATTGAATTATCCGCAGCAACAGCAATCACTTTTATCCCGCGCAGCGGAATGACATAAACATAAACCGCTTTATCTCCTATAATTAATAACTTACGAGCCATTGATAACACCATGTCAGGGCGGGGTCCAATCTCCACATCACGTACGATTTCACCTTTTGAATCTAGCTGAATGTAGTGCAAAATATTTTGTCTAGTCACCACCGCATGCCCAGAATCAAAAGCCAAAACTTCGTTGAAGTCTAAAGTCTTAGTAAATGCTCCATCATCGAACAGGTTACGACTAATTCGGATTTTGTTAATCCCAGGGATTACGAAACGCGGTTCTCTTGTAAGTTCAGGTAGTACGGTAGTTTCCTGGTTTCCCAGGGCTTGCTCGTAAACTAACAGACCTGCACCTGTAGCGACCAACAGCAAGGCAAGTATCAGGGCAAAGATTCTAGATTTTGAAGCGAATAAGCTTTGTTTCATAATTTAAAACCAACCAGCGCGAAAGCGCCCTTGTCGCATCTCATTTAATACTGTAATTCCGAGATCACCGTAACTTCTAGAGCCATTATAAGCGCTGTAGCCACAATGCAGCTGAGCATCGCTTCCTACAGGCAAATTTGAACACAGGTAGGCAATCTTAATTTCGTAACAAGATTTACCCCCATCCGCATTCGCCTTCCAATCCCACAATTGTCGATAACTTGGAAAACCGTGACCCCCTCCCACTTTGGTAGGTAAGTAAGTTAAGGTTCCCGTAGCTCCACTACAATCAGTAAGCTGCATCAAACCGTAACCGCCATCGCTCTCAGAGCAGTCCATATTTCCACAGTTTAGCAACGGAACGCCATGGTAAATGTGAATGAATTTACTTTCCAAATACCCTAACAGTTGGTACTTCAGGTCTCCTAAGTAAGCTTTGATTTCGGTTTTATCCACAGGGTCCGCCCAGAGTCTGACTGGGGCCGATGCGGTCAAGGTACGGTCACCAAGTCTCATGGTTGCTTTCACCAGTCCATCGGCCCCTCCACCAAACCTATCACCCAGCTCAGCAGGAGTCACCGTCAAGTTACTCGACCTATTTAGTGCTTCATACTGCCAGCCATCACCTGTCGCCAAACCGCTTCGTTGGGCACCAAGCTTCCAAGGCAAAATCTTGTGTGCACCAGCAGTTATTCCATCCCAATATTGAATAGATAGTTGCCAATCAAAAGTATCAACAAAACTTGAGTTTAAACATTCCTTTTCTTCAGCTGTTAATTCTCCACCGTACTCTACTGCAAAGTTGAAAGTGGGTAATTGAGCGTCTGAAGAGATATAGAAATCATAGCCACCCTGAAGCGAGAGACTCTGAACCCGAGCTGATAAAACCGCAACATCACAGGCGGTTTGCGCCTTGATCGATTGCCCCCCTAATGAGCACAGAAGTCCTAAACCTAAGATTATTCTTAAACCGAATTTAAATCCCATCTCTATTTATATCACAAAATCATTGCCTCTATATCAAACCAATGATGCCTTGATGCGGCGAATACCTGAGCCGCTACTTTCTTCCTTGGTGATTTTGAATTTCTTACCACCAGCACCAATTTCTGCTGTATTTCCCACGTGTGGGCCGCCACAGAATTCCATAGAGAATGAGGCTTTCATTATCTCAAGCATTTTATCTGCGCCTAATACATCTACATCGGCACCGTTTTTAGCATCTTTAGGCGGAATACTTGTAATAAAGTAAACCAATACTCTGTCAGGATATTTCTGGCCGAATTCCATTTGCGCTCCTAAACTCTCTGCTTTATCCTTATCCATGCTAATTCCATAAACAAAAAGTCCTTCTTGTATCTTTTGATTTACAAGCTCTTCAACCTGCTGGATCTCTTCCGGAGTCAACTTACGATCTAGGTTAAAGTCAATGCGCAAACGTTCACCGGTAATGTTACTACCGCGCTGGCGGATGTTTGGATCAACCAGTCTCTGCAAAGCAGCCAGAAGTAGGTGGTGTGCAGTATGCAACTTCGTTACCTCTTCAGACTGATCAGCCAAACCACCTTTAAACTTCTGCTCAGCCCCCGCGCGAGATTGCGCGCGATGGGCAAGCTCGGCTTCTCGGTACTCGGTGAATAATTTATCGCCTTCCTCAACTTTCATTCCCAATTCTTCCAAAGCCATTTCCATCGGGAATCCGTATGTCTCATAAATAGTGAATAACAACTTTCCATCAATTGCAGCCTTGTTATCCTTGAGCTTCTGAATCTCTTTCAAACCAGACTTCAAAGTAGCTCGGAATTTCTCTTCCTCTTTTTGCAATTCAGACTTGATCTTCTCTGCTTGCTCAGCCAAGTGTGGATAAGCATAACTCATGTTTTCAATCACCACGTTTGCAATCTCAGTCGTGAAGTTCTGCTCCAAACCCAAAGTCATTCCAAAGCGGACCAAACGACGGATAAATCTGCGAAGAATGTAGCCTTGGTCTTTGTTTGAAGGAACTACGCCGTCAGCCAAAATGAATGTAGACACGCGACCGTGATCGGCAAGTACTCGGAAAGCTTTTGTCCACTCATTCTCTTTACTATCAGTCTTGTACTGCTTACCTGTAAGACTTTCAATACGTTCAATGATTGGCATGAAAATATCTGTTTCGAAGATGTCGTTCTTGCCTTGCAGGCACATAACTACTCGCTCGAAGCCACCTCCAAAGTCTACGTTCTTTTGGGCCAAAGTTTGCCACTTAAGCGCTTCATCGAGTTTGAACTGGATGAACACGCTGTTACCAACTTCGATGAAGCGCCCGTTGTCGGAGTTAATATTTAGCTCTGGATCTGGATATGCTTCAGCTTGCTTGCCAAGATCAAAGAAGATTTCACTGTCCGGCCCACCTAATTCACCGGCAGCGTTACCACGCTGCCACCAGTTTTTCTTGGCCGGATAAGTAAATATGCGATAACTCTTCTTGGTATCAATAAGGTTACCTGCGGCATCGAAATTCTTTTGGACATCTGTCGGATCGTCACTCACTAATGCTTCGATGCCGTACTTGGCATACACTTTCTTCCAGATTTCAATTGACTCTTCATCTCGCGGAGCTGCATCATCTCCAGCAAATACCGACACATACAATTTCTGAATATCTAGGCCAAATACTTCGTGGTACAGCTCCATCACCCAGGGCAACTGTTCTGCTTTAAAATAATCTCCTAAGGACCAGTTGCCCATCATTTCAAACATCAAAGTATGCCTGTTGTCCCCGATTTCTTCGATACTCTCGCTATCTGTACGCAGGCTGCGCTGGAAGTTCACTAAGCGTTTACCCAGTGGGTGGGGTTCACCAGAAAGGTAAGGAACCAATGGGAACATTCCGGAGTTCACGAATAGAATTGTTGAATCGCCTACTGGTACTAAGGAAGCATTAGGGATTTCCTTATGTCCGCGTTCCTTACTAGTCCAAAATTCGAAAAACTTTTGTCGTATTTGTTTTGATGTAAGCATAAAATTAATTTAAAGATAAAAAAAACTCCCGTCGCATAAACACAATTTGTGTCTACAGGACGAGAGTTAAGACTCGTGGTACCACCTTTATTCTGAGCCTAGGGCTCACTCTTAGAACGGTATTGAGTTGTTGGCATTGCTCTATTGAGCGGTTCTGGTTTGCACTTTTATCCAGATCACTTGTAGGAATTATAGCAGACTAACTTTGCGCTTTGCGAATTTTGATAATGTTTCGGATGACTTTGTAAGTATAAATGGCGATAGCTAGAGCAATGATAACTAGAACGAGGTTTTCTACAGGCTTGAGGATGGCGAATACACTATTCATGTAGTCGTAGGCCACGAAACCGACTGCAATGAGAACTAAGTTCCAAATAAAACTGCCTAGCAAGGTAAATAAAGTGTATTCGCCAAAATGCATCTTGGAGATACCGGCGGGGAAAGCGATGAGGCTGCGTACAGCTGGGATCAGTCTGCTGGTAAACACCATCAGCTTTCCCCGCCGGGCAAACAACTTCTCTGCTTTGCGCACATCATCCATGGAGATCAAAATGAAGGCGCCGTATTTCGCAATCAACCTAGGAAGGAGCGAATCGGCGCCGACCCTTGCAATGTAGTAAAAAGGTAAAGTTCCCACGTAGTTTCCCAACGCTGCCACCACACTAGCGATCACAACAATCGAGAAATCTCCGCTTTGCTTTGCAGCTAAACCTACTGTAGGTAAAACGACTTCCGAAGGGATCGGAGCAAAAAAAGACTCCAACATTGTGGCTGTGAAAACCCCGACATACCCAAGCTGTTGGATCAGACTAATGAGGAGGTGGGTAATTTGTTCAAGCACAATATGAAAATTAACTGTCTGATCTTAACAGAGCATCCACAAAAAATGTAAATTCGCCAGCAGGACGGTTATCCGCAAATTCTGCACGGCCACGGAATATGTAAATCGGGAACAAATATCTATTCGCATCGGTAATTGGTGGTTCCCAGTAACCAATCTCCACGGTAGGGGCGTTGGCTACAAATCGAGATACGTTCAGAACCTCTGATGGAGCAAAATAATCGGCTCCCTGTGTTGTCAGCAACATCAACGCCCCTCTACCCACTCTGATCCTTTCCCAAGCTTCTGCAGGAGAAATAACCCGATAAACTCCAGGAGTTGTGGAATACTCGTAGTTTACAAAGTCCAACTCATATAAATCCTTCCCCAAGTCATTTACTGAGTTTGTGACTACCATATGCAAAGACCCGATTCGCGGATCATTTGTATACACCTTTCCCTCAAAGTCGCGTGGTCCTCTGGCCGACTGAAGAACTTGCTGAGATAATCCATTTCGAACTCTAGAAAGGCTAAATTTGCGAAACACATCAACGGTAACGTAATCTGAACTAGTTGAGGTGAGCGGGCTGGTAAACAAACCATTCACGCCTAATTTGGCAAACTTCGACACCACCTCTCCTTGAGAGATCGAAGCTACTCCAAAACCAAGGCCAGAAGCCACGCTTTTCCCTTTGTTGTCATAAAATTTTATATCTGCCTGCAACTCTTTGGCCTTGGCTGCTTCGGCATCTACAAAGTACTGTGTACGCATTCGCCAAGTCTGAAGGTTTCGATCAAATTGCAAAGATCTACTCGCTGCTTGGTTTTTCCATTCAATTTTGCCCCCTTCTAGCTCGCTGAAGGCACTGGAAAAACCAAGCGCACTTGCTGTTTTGCGCGCGTTCTCAATCGTATTCAACTTCTCGCGCGGCTCCTCAATCCTATAAACGTAAGCCGTATCTGGATATACCGGTAGCTGACTTGTTTCTACAAAGAATGCCGGTTGACTACTATCATCTATTGCTTGTGTGGGGATTTGGGGAACAGGTATCTCCCCTAGTGCATTATTTGCATCGATGTAGAAACTCGGCTGAGCGAAAAACGGGTTTAAGGGTGAGTTCAAAAACCTAATTAACGTGTCTCCGCCAATCACTACCAGCAGTATTATTGCGGCAAATAGCAGAATCTTACGAATCCGTGTACTAATATCAAACAAACTATTCATACCTTAGTTTAAGCAAGAAATGAATATCCGGCAACGGTTGGCTTATATTCTAAACTCAAGTAAAATAGACGCAATGATAAAGTTCTCTCGTCATTTAAAATTCGCCTTTATAATTTTGTCTACACTCGTGCTTGTTGGCTGTACTCAACAGACGCCTTCTACTCCGCCACCGCAGTCATCAAATGTTACATTGCAATGGTGGGGAGTATTCATGGATGAGGATGTTGTGGACTCACTTATCAAAGAGTACCAAGACCAAAATCCTGGAATTACTATTGATTATGCAAATAGGTGGCCAGGCGGCAAATCCGAATTGGCAGCTAAGCTTTATCAGGATGAATTAGATCGTATATTAAAGGAAAACAACCCAGTCTCTATCCCAGACATCTTCATGGTGCAGAATACTTGGGTGGGCAATTACGACCCTTACATCACTGCAGCACCCGCAGAAACGATCGATGCTGAGACAGTGCGTACCGCATATTACCCTGCTGTTGTAACAGATTTCACGCAAGAGGACAGAGTACTCGGGCTGCCGTTATGGATGGATACTTTGGCTATCCTTTATAACAAAAACATTCTCACCTCAGCATCAGTTTCTACCCCACCTAGCGATTGGGTAAATTTTAAACAGTTAGCGCTTTCTCTCACCCAACGTGGGGGTGGAAGCATCACCAGGGCTGGGTTTTCAGCAGGCAGAGCGATCAATGTCGGGTTTGCTGCAGAGTTATTTAACTTACTCTTACTCCAGAACGGCGTTCCCATAGTGGATGCGGCAGGAATTCCTTCTTTTTCGACAGATACAGATAGTCAAACGGCTTACAACTTCTTCAAAAGCTTCGAAGGCAGCGCCGCTGGAACTTGGGATGGAACCTATGAGAGCGATGCGCTTGCCTTCTTGCAGGGAAAGCTGGCCATGATGGCAGCGCCTTCCTGGCGCTACCTAGATTTGCTTACGTTTAATGATAAGTACGATCTGGGCGTCAATATCGGAGTTGCACCTATGCCTCAACTTCAGGGACAAACCATCCCTACCATCAACTGGGCCACATACTGGGGAAATTTGGTATCCAAGAATAGGCCCAACTCCAAGGCCGCTTGGGATTTCTTGAACTGGTTGTCTCAGCCAGCACAACTCAAAAAACTCAATGCAAATATTAAACTGAAAAATAACTTCTTTGGCATTCTCTACCCTCGCGTGGATATGCAGCAAGAACTGCAAAGTGATCAATACCTTCGGGTGTACAATTCTGCTTTACCAACAGCCCAAAGCTGGTTTATGGTTGAAGGTTACGGTGTTAGAACAGCGTTCAATAAGTTATTGGATGGAAACGGTAATGCTCAGAGCTTAATTTCTGAAGCAGAAAATACTATTCAACAAATATTCTTCAACCAGGGGAGTTTATAGTAATCTCTGGGCAATGAATGCTATCATTCAGCAGTATGCGCAAGCTTAAATACCTAATTACAATCATCTTTCTCGTTGTATTTGTCGCTCCGGTAGGGGCGATTACGATGCTTGCAGATCCGGCGGATCAATTTGGAATCATCGCCCCTGGTCCAAATGCGGTCGTCAGTGGGGCTGTAAGCACGGTTTGGATGGCGTATGATGACGACCAAACTCTAGTTCCTTTCGAACTTGCATTGCTGGATAGTACTTTGTGTGACCAGAAAAAAGCAACCATTGCAGCAGGGAGTGTAAACTCCAGCACTGGGCCACATACAAACAATTGGAACACCAATGGTCCATTCTTAGATACGGCCAAACTTGTTGATGGGGCTTACTGTATGGAAGTTTGTGTAAGCCTAAAAAATGGAACTACCCCTTACTCGGCATGTGATGCCAGAATTGTAGTAATTCGCAACAATAACAGTGCTCCATATTTCACCACTGCAGCACCAGTAAACCCAAGTATTGCGAATGCGGCGGCCTGGGCGTATGACGCGAACGCGGCAGACGCCGAAGGTGACCCATTCTCATTCGCCCTGGCCGCCGCCCCTAGCTTTGTGAGCCTAAACCCTACAACAGGAGTCGTCAGTATTCCTGCTGGCGCCAAGCCTGCAGGTACTTACACTATTAGTATCGTGGTACGCGATAGTCTGGGAGCAAGCAGTCAGCAAAATATAAGTTTGACTATCCAAGCCCCAGTACCCGTGACACCACCGCCACCAAGCAGCACCTCTACATCGAGCACGACAACAACTACAACTACAACTTCACAAGGAGTTGAACAACCAGTCTTCAAGTTTACCTACCCTGCCACAAACAGTGTACTCAGTGGAGCTGAGAATAAACTAAAATGGGAACTAAGTGATACTGAAGGTGTCAGTAAGATTGTTCTCAAATACAAGGATGCCGATGGAAAAGAAATTCGCATAAAAGAGCTCACCCCTGATCAAACAGAATTTATCTGGGATGTAAGCGATCTAAAAGAAGGGACCTACACGCTCGAAGCGACTTTGGAGATGGCGGATGGAACAGAAATCGACTATAGCTCGCAGCCATTTAGTGTAAAAAACGAAATTGATCCAGGCGAGCTAATCACAAAGCCCCTAATCACCGATGTTATCCCCAACGAAGGTGCAGAGTTGAGAGATCTAAAACCTGTAATTAGCGGTAAGTTCACCGCTCCAATAGATGGCACAATTAACCCCGAATCTTTCACTTTCAAATTAGATGAGAAAGATTTTAGCGAGATCTGTGAGGTCACTGCAGCTGAGTTTAAATGTACCCCACAAGCAGATCTCGCACTAGGAGTACACAAAGTGGAGGTTTCAATAGAAGATTTCGACAAACAAGTAACAACGAAGAAGTGGTCTTTCACAATTATCTCCGCAGATGGGCAAGTAACTACAACCTCAAGCGCTGGCGCAGAAGGTATATTTCTTGGAGATACTTTTATCCCTCGTCAAAGTATCATCTGGGCACTATTGATTTGCTGTGCTGCTTTCCTACTGATAGCAATTCCATGGGTGCTTTGGGCAATATGGAGAAACCGTAGACACGAGGAAGCAGAAGCAGCCCAGTCAGAGTACTCAGAAAGCGTAGCCTACTCACCTGTTGAACCACTACCAGTGTTAGATAGTATGCAACCAATTGGCAACTATACAGTGGCGGCAACTCCTACCACTCCAGAAGTTAACGTAAATTACTACTATCCGGAAGCTTCCTCAACACAAGAAAACGGAAACATAAACTCGGCAGAACCAATACTTCCTGAAGTTGTCACAGCTACCGAGTTGCCTAGCGTGTCATCACAAACCACAGAGACACAAACACCAGCTGCTGACACCAATGTATCGGTCAACATCAATGAAACCACACTACCTGTAACAGCCACACCAAATACAGAAAACTACGTGAACGCCGACCCGTTACCCATTGCGTCGCCAGATCAGACACAAAACACTACGTCAACGACAACTAGCGGCGACGCCTCTCAACCAAGTTGGTTATCCCCATTGCCAGCTGCCGCACCAGCAAGCCCGACTTCTGCTAATACAGAGGACAATAAAGATACAGGTGCATTTGGATACGGCAGTAAAGTGGATAACTAAATATTCTGACTTTCTGCAAAGGTTTTGCAATCTATTGCCAATTGAAGTCTTTCTTTTGTTTCTTCGCAGTTCTTCAGCTTAAAGTCTTGGCGATACTCAGCAGAATCGTTATTCTGCAAATACTCCTGTAACTTACTCAGCGGGTTGTTGCCAAACAATTCAAGAATTTGAAAGAAGATTCCGAAAGTCATAAACAGAAAACAGCCGGCAAAGACAACAATCCCCAAAGAAATTCCCAAAACCAGTTGGCGTGTTTGTTTATTTTCAAGCAGGTTCTTGGCCACCCTCGCCGCGCGTAGGTACGGGTTGATACCTGTGAGGGCCGTAAATGCTTGCTTACCTAAATTTGAAACTGCTTTCCCTGCCCCCCCTCTCAGTCTTACCCCTGTACCACCCGGGAATATTTCTCGCGCAAAGCCGCTAATCTGCCCTGGGACTTTATTGAGAAGCCCTTGAGCGCTTTGCGCCAATCGAGTACTCAGATACCCTGCGTTGCGAGAGATTGGGTTAGTATCTGCCATGGGTCGAAGTTATTAAATGTCCCCGTTGAGTGTTCCTCTGCCTGTATCAGGACGAATTGTAATGTTGTACATCGGAAGGTCACCATACGCATCCCCATCACCAACCATAGCTTTGATCTTTGTTTTGGGAGTAAATTGATAAGTACCTACTTTGACTGCGCCTTCTTTTCCTTCACTATACGCCAAGGCCACATTCATGCGAACTCTCTTCTGCCCAGAGAATCCTTTTCCTGTGTGAACGATCACCCCTCTTGTAGCATCATATGTAGTATTTGCTTCATTTAATATCACATTAAAATGAACCTTTGAGTCTCCAGAATACATAACTTTAGCAATGATCTTTTCGGAAGGACCTCCATAACTATTGAAGATAATAGCTCCCCCAGGTGCTGATGCTTTATCTGGAACTTCAAGTATCATATTACCTTCTAGTTTATTATCTTTTTCCTTTAACAAGTTCTGTACCAAGGACTTTGTAAACCCCCCATACCCTTCTATATCAGGGAAGGAGATACTGATCGAGAATTTAACACCCTCCTCACCCTGTTTTGGTGTAAACGGTGTTGAGGTATTTCCGTAGAAAGCCGCCTGAGCATTCCCTGTTCCCCTCAAGACAGCTATCCGACCATCTATAACTCTTTTACGCAGGAAACTTGTATTGGGGTTACTTCGTTCTGCCTGCAATGCTGCAATCTCATCACGCCTACTATCTACAAATTTCTCTGCCGCAGTATCATCAAATGGGCCTGAACGTGATTCTCCAATCGTTCTCCCAATTAGTCCACCGGTATTTCTCCATGTGGTATTTAGTGTACTTCGACCTGCAGAGTAAGCGGCAGGCAGCGCTGTGCGGAATGCATAGTCACCGGAGTACTTGATATCATCGACATACGGCTGAAGTGCCTTAGGGATAAGGGTCTGTTCCACACCCAGCCTAGCGTCTATGTCGTCCAAGATTTTGGGTAGCGACAAAAATAAGAATGCCCCAATTAGAGTGAATAGAAAACCACTTGAACCTAAGCCGTTATTCACAGAGCCCTGCACAGCGCCAGATACAAGTAATCCCAAATCTCCCAACAATGGAGGTTTAAACTGATAAGTACTTACGTTAGGGATACTGTTGAAAAAGGCTTCGTTCGTAAGGACAAGAGTGGTCAACATCACTATGTAGGTCACCACAAAAAACAGCGCCGCTGCTGCTAAGTTTTTCAAATAAGTGACTACATTTTTCGAACCTGTGCCAGGAATCGCTAGGGTGGCAAAGATAAATGGCGATAGAATCGGCAAGAACATTAGCGTGACAAGTTTGATCAAAAGCCGCTTAGCGACACGAATACTCACAATAATGGCGACAATATGAAATGCTAGATTTATCAGCCCACCAAAGACGTTTGAGGAATTGCCCAGAAATGTCTGGAGAATGTTATCCACAAAAGTGGCAATTCCGCCATTCGTAATAGTACAGAAGTCTTGCTGTCCTTCAGCCGGTTCACCACAAAGCCTTATCTTAGCAATATCGCCAAGTCTATTTACCCCAATACGTTCGTAATAGCGGAATATGTTTAATCGCCAGTCATCTGCATAAAGCCCACGCCCTTCATTGTATTGTGGGTCCCCATTTTGCACACCTTGCAGATATACATCCCTCCCGGGACCTGCTGGGCCAAAGATAAAGTCGTGGTAGACGTTTGTAGTTAGAGTAATCGCATCCACAAAAATGCCAGATATGGGATAACTCAATGGGATCAGGATCATCGCCATCACGATCCCAGGCAATGCATTTTGTAACTGGACCACTACGCCACCGTCGATTTGAGCGCGGAACATTAAAGCAAAAGCAACCCCAACGATGATCAGAATCATAAAGCTGTAAGAGACAGTGACTGACCAGCCCCAAAAAGATTGGATAGGTGTAAGTAGTGTAAATCCGGTGCCTGGGAAATAAGGTGCTGGATCTGTTGTGGCGGCGCCTGCGGCGCCGCCATCATCACCCCCAGCGAGCACAGGCTCCGGAGAAAAAGCTTTATCTACTTGATTCACAGCAAATAAAATTCCGCTAGTGGGACGCTGCTCTAGCATCGCATAATTCACGTTCATTAAGAAGCTGCTAATCCCCACTGAAGATCCCCCCATACGGGCCAGCAGAATTTTTACCGCCGCCTGATCACCTTCGCTAGCCGCGGCTTTCAAATTGTTATACTCTGTCTGAGACGCACCTCCCAGTAACTTGGAAGATGCATCAATAAAATTTGCCATCAAGCCCGAAGTACAATGAGTTTCTATTCCCTGAGAAGCTGCCAGACAAACCTCTTCAGGCAAATCCCTACCTACTAAATTTTCGAACGAAGGACTATCCGCACTTACGGGCAGCGGAAGTAATAGGAAACTCACAATCACCACAAATAGGACAGTCAACCTGCGCATAATTCATTATAGTGCTTATGGACGGGTCATACAACCTATCTCGCAATAAAGAACATTAGCTGCCAACTCCTGTTTGCTAGCCCATAAGTTATAATTGGGTATATGAAAATCTATACCAAAACAGGCGACAAAGGCGAAACAGGTTTTATTGGAGGTCGTATCGCAAAGTCCTCCCCCTTGATGGAATGTTTGGGGACTTTGGATGAGTTAAATTCGATGTTTGGTGTACTCCGAAATCAAAAGGTGGGGGCAAAAAACCATAAGAAACTCAGGGCGATCCAGTCAGCAATATTGCATATCGGTGGCTGCATAAGCGCTATCGCCACAAAACCCAACCAAGCATTGCTCAAAGAACTAGAATCACTCGTCCAGAAACTCGAAGTAGATATTGATACTATGTGGGCAAAACAACCTGAGTTGAAGGGCTTCATCGTGCCCGGCGGCACAGGTGAAGGCGCCCAGTTCCATTTGGCTCGCAGCCTGTGCCGCCGGGCAGAACGTAGCCTAGTCACATGGCGCAGCTCAGAGGAATTGAAGACGTTAAAAAAAGATCTCGACTACTTTGAGAGCTTATCCATTCCTCTGCGATTCCTAAATCGTCTTTCTGACTGGCTATTTGCCCAGGCAAGGGCTTTGGATGGAAACAATGAACAACTTTGGGATAAAACACTGGATTTCTGAACTACTTTGTACGCTGTTCTTTCTGCATCAAATTACCGTCTTTGTTGTAACTCTGTCCTGCCCATTTGAAGATTTTATCTTCGACAACTTGCCTCTCACGTGCGAATTGTTTACGAGAAGTTTCAATTACCGCTTGTTCCAAATTTGTGATTGGATAGCCAAGCTGCAGCGTCTTCATGCTAAAAGGCTTCGACTGAGCACCATCAATTGAAAGCTTTGTGAATCCACGGTATTTAGGCAAATTTACCAAATCTTCCCCCTCTAAGTAAGGCGCATACTCTTTCACTAAGTACTCTGCATCACGCGGACCGACGGCAAAGTTTACAAGAGTGCCGACATTTCCGAACACCGCGTTGCGGATACCGAGATCGATTTGGTCAATGAATTGGTGAGCGATATTCAAAGATAACCCGTATTTACGAGACTCAGACAAAATCTTTTCAAACGTGGGGTTGGCGAAATTTTGAAACTCATCAATGTATAGGTAAAAAGGTCGCCTGTTCTCTGGATCCGTGTCTACCCGCTGCATGATGCTGGAATATATGCGGGTGACTAAAGTTCCACCCAACAATGACATATTCTCCTCTCCAATCTTTCCTTGGGCCAAGTTTACCAACAGAATTTTGCCTGAATCCATCAGTCCTCGGAAATCAAAACTTGAGCTGATCTGGCCCACCATATTGCGAATGATCGGGTTGGTTGTAAACCTTCCTATTTTATTCAAAATAGAGGCTATCTCCTCCGATTTACGTTTAGGGTCACGGGCGATCTCTGCATATTCCTCATTCCAGAATTTGAGCAAGATAGGATCCTTCACCTGCTTAAGCAAAAATTTGCGGTAATTGTCGTCGCTGAGGATCCGGGGGACCGCGAGGATGGAAACATTCTGACAATAAAGCAATGTTAAGAAAGTGTTTGTTAGGAAATACTCTAGTCGCGGTCCCCAAGAATCTTTGAACAGCTTCTTGAACACACTTACCATACCATCGGCTATCAAGCTTTTATCCTCCCCTTCCTTTGCCTCAATCAAGTTCCAAGCTACTGGGAATTCGGTATCTCCAGGAGCCAGTATCACGACGTCATTGACTCGGTGCTCTGGGATTCTCTCTAGAATATGCTTAATTGTTTCTCCATGTGGATCGATTACTCCAGCACCATTCCCAGCATAGATATCCTGCAGAATCAAATTCTCCATAAATGTGGATTTACCCGTACCCGTCTTTCCAATCACATACATGTGACGCAATCGATCCACAGGGCGTAGACCAAAACGCTGATGTATACCGCGGTAATCTGTCTCCCCCATCACCAAAATATCTTGGGTGGGCACATTGAGGGGAAATTCTAACTGACGTGACATAGCCCACCCAATGTTTGGTGTTTCTACCGATGCATTCGGTAAGTGATACAAGGAAGCCAGCTCTTCTGTATTTACAATTCCAGATTCAAACTCATCTAGAAACCTAGTTTTGTACTTCTGCAACATGCTGAGTCGTTCCCCTTTACGTTTGCCTCGAATCAATTGCAAGATTGCCAATTGAAGCTTCTCTAGCCAAGTTTGCTTTCTGGCGGTGCTTCCTAAGCTATTGAATACCGCAGTTTGGTACTGTCCGAGCGCCGCCATCACCTCGTTTACCACCCGCTTTGATTCGATCTCAGATGGGGTTTTTGCCAGAATACGCAACACAAATTGAAATCCCACCTTGGAGGATTTTGCCTCCACCAACTTATTGATGTTCTCCGGCTCAAAAGTTTCACTTTCTCCCTCTTTGGGTTTCTTAGAATCTTTCACATACTTTCGGCCAGCTTCTTGCCATGAGTCGGAAATTGGCCTGGCTAAAATCTGGGTAAACACCTCATAACCCTGAGGTAAGTTGCTCATTGCAGAGGTTAGGCCAGCCAGTGGATCCACCTCGAAGCTTACAAAGGTTCGAATGGGCAAAAAGAATTGCTTTTGAAGCCCGACCTCAACAACCGTTACAAATTGATCAGCCTTGCTGGGAGTCTCGGTGTAATCACTTATCTCGATTATCTGTGCTTCTGGGTACTGTCCGTAGATCTGATTCTCTACAAACGTCTTATACTCTTTGGAAACAACACAAATGAAATGGATCCCGTAGCTACCCGCAGCAATCTCTAGGCTTATATGATCTTGGGATTTTGCTTTATTCAGACGCATTCCGTGAAGCGACGCGTACAACTGCTCCGCAGCTAAGGGACTCTTTTTATTCGCCCGTGGAACGGCAATCTTGAGAATAACTTTACGTTGAAGCTCTTCATTTACCTTTGTAGCCAAATACTGCCTACGATAGTAGTACCAAAGCCCAAGAGTGAGGGCCAAAAAAGCTAAAAAAATGACTGTCGGCAGCATAAGTCATTATGCCATATCCACAAACGCCTGGAAATGCCTATCTCATAAGTAACAGAATGCAAAAACCTCCGAATTCATCATCATTGTATCGCTTCACCGCCTTTGACATCCCTAAGCAGGAGGCGCAGGGTTTTGCGGCCGTTCCATTCATGAATATCCAATGAGCCGGCCGCATTTACGTTTGAGCCCGCGGGCCAGCTGATGCTACCCCCAAAGTCTATAAGTTCCAACAGCTGGCCCGCCGCTGTACGCACCAAAAACTTCTGGTGATTTTGTAACTTACCAAACTTATCTTGCCTCACCAATTGCAAGCCGCTGATGGCAAAGACTGGCCTAGGGTTTCCCATTCCAAAAGGTTCAAGGATTGAGACCTCTTCCACAAATGGAATTTCCAAGTCATCATCAGACAACCAGAGGTCAACTCTCAAGGTGGGCTCCAGAGAATCAACAGCGATATCCCCAGCAAGCGCAAGTAATTTATCTCGGAAATCTTCGAGCTTATCCCTCTGCACAGTAGCGCCAGCGGCCAGAGCATGCCCCCCATATTTCACAAGTAAATCGTCCAAGCTGGCCAGCTTCTCAGAGATATGGAAACCTTCTATGCTACGTGCAGAGAACTTTACCTCTTCCCCAAGCACAGATCCAACCATAACTGGTCGGTAATATTTTTCTGCTAGCTTCCCAGCCACAAGGCCAATTACACCTTCCGGCCATTCTGGATGATAAATAAATAGGAGATTATGTGCCAAATCAACCTGAGCCTCAGCTTGCTCCAACATAGTTTGAGTAACTTCTTGACGTTGCTTGTTCAAAGTATCCAATTGCACAGCCAACTCACGTGCTTGAGAAACTTGTTTGGTGGTAAGTAATTTGAGAGCAGTAAGAGCACTTTCCATTCTCCCGGCCGCGTTGAGGCGCGGCCCCAACACATAACCTAACTGATAACTCTCCACAGCAGAGATCTCGAAGCCCGCCACTTTTGCCAATTCTACCAAACCAACCCGTTTTCCCTCACGCATCTTCTCGATCCCTCTTTTTACGAATATGCGATTATCCCCACGCAACGGCATTACGTCACAAACTGTAGCCAACCCCACCAAGTCCAACAGATCTTCCATATCTGCATTAAGTCCCAGTTTTTCATTAATCACACAGCACAGCTTCCAGGCAACTGCAGCGCCGCACATCTCGACCATAGGGTACTCATGCTCCGGATACATAGGATGGACAACAGCTGTACTCTTCGGGAATTCAAGCTGGGTTGGGGGAACATGATGATCAGTGATCACAAAATCTATACCCGAATCGCTATACTTTTTGACTAGTTCAGCGTCCCTAATCCCGCAGTCCACAGTTATTATCATCTCTACCCCATCACTCTGCATCGCCGTTATCGATGACTCGGATAAGCCATAACCTTCATCAAACCGACTAGGAATATATGGCAATACATCCGCCCCCGCATAGCGATACAGAAACTCCCACATTACCGCTGTGGCACACACCCCATCCACGTCATAGTCCCCGTGAACAAATATTTTCTTCTTTTCTTTTATAGCTTTGATAATCTTTTTTGCAGCAGTGGCTGTATCAAAAAGATCCTTAGCAGGTAATAGATCTGCAGCATTGGCAGAACTTAGCTTATCCTTCGTAATATCCAAACCTCTAATACCAAGCAGTCGCTGTAGCAAACTTCCTTGTTTGTTTTTATCTTGAGAGGGAAATATCCAACGCATCTAGAGATTCTAGCGACTATCTAGCCACGCACGCAACTTCTGTCTAGCAAAACTTACAATCCAGTAAATTAGGATCAAGACAATAAAGGCAATAGCTAGGGTACGAATACCTCCTACGATCTGGGCAAACCGATACTCCCCTGTAAGCGGGAAAACCTCTCCCGTTGCAAATGAGCCAAAAGTTTTTTTTGCCGTCGCCAGATACACTCCGCCAGCTGTAAACCCTTCCACCCTTGCCAAAAGATCTGTCACCCCCAATTGCCGTGGCTTGACCACTGCACTTATTACTTGGTAGTTACCAGCCACCAAATTTAGCACTTGCTTCTCTGCAGATAACAACTCGCTGGCACCATTCACGCTCCAAGTGAGCTGCACCCTGTCAGAAGTTATCTTCGGATAGACAATCAAATCAAACTGCACCTCACCCGAGGTAGGATCCTGAGTGCGCTGGACAAGCTGCAATCGCAAACCATCCACGTCTTGAATCACAGGGACTGTAGACTCAGTCTCGCTCAGCTCTTGAGCAACCAAATCAGTTGGAAAAACTAGTAACAAACCAAGTAGTATTAGGGCAATTGTTTTCTTCACCCCACATTCTAACAAAACATCAAAGTTGTTCATACGTAAGTACCATGTTACGATTACCCTATGTACAAAGTGAACCAGCTAATCCGCGATGAATACGGCCGTGTGCACGGTGTTTTGGCCATAAACAAACCTCACGGACTCACGTCCCATGACGTGGTTGCCCGCGTGCGACATATTTTGCAAACTCGTCAGGTGGGGCACGCGGGCGCCCTGGACCCTTTTGCAACAGGACTACTACTTGTATTGGTAGGAAAAGCCACGAAACTATCAGACAGCTACCTACATCAGGACAAAGAATACAAAGCGAAAGTACTAATCGGCATCAAGACTGATTCTGGAGATCCAGAAGGCGAAATAATTGAAACAGCTCAGACACCCAAAGTTCCTGAGAACGTAGATAGTGTACTGCAATCTTTTGTACCCGAGTACGAACAGTACGTCCCCGTGTTTAGCTCTATTAAGTACCAAGGTGAAAAACTACGTGTACTAGCTCGTACCGCAGACAAATGGGAGATCAAGAAACAACCACACGGAAAACAATTCTCCTACACCAAAAAAGGAATCGAGCACGTGATAGATATCCCGAAACGGATTTGCAAGATAAACTACCTAAATCTTCTTGAAGAAGGCAGCATTGACCTATCCACTTCGGAATTTTTTGCTCGCCACTCGGCTGAGCTATCAGCTGCACAGTTCCCCTCACTAGACATTCTCGTAGGTTGCTCAAAGGGTACTTTTGTTCGTGTACTCGCGGAAGACATTGGAGATCGGCTATCTCCTCCGATGCCAGCAATGCTTTGGGAACTCGAGCGCACAAAAATTGGTGACATCTCTAGTGACAACTCCCTTACTCTCGAGCAGCTCGCAGAGCAGTTCACCCCAGCAGCCACCAATCCCGCAGACTAAAGATGACGCTCTTGCGTGTCAGAAAAAGTGTAGCCTGAGCAAGAATCATAGAAAGCCCCATGGCTTGCGGCGCGATTGAGAGTCCCTCATCTGAGTAATCATTTTCTCGCGTCGCAACCGAAAACGAGCTTACTGGAATATAACTTGGAGCAGGGCTCACGCTACCCAGTATCTTAGGTTTGGAGATCGACCCTGGCTTGGGGTTAACCGTAGTAGATTTTTTAGGAGGAGTTTTCAACTTTGGGGTAATTACCACAGGCACTATTGAGTTTAATGCTCCGGGTGTGGGCGCGGTAGACTCGTGAAAATTACCCAGGTTATCCCGCGCCCACACTGACCCTTTTTCAAGTTCAGGATACTCTGCTCGGCTCACTTCTCCTTCATATGGATGGTGCAAAGATATTTGATCACCAGAATCGTTGAGACTAAACTTAGGTTTAACCAAGAAGTATCCCCCAGGGTCGATAATTCCGCTCAGCAGATGCTTACCTGAGGTATCTGCTAGCCACCAACCTTGGAGATTCACAGCTTCGGTTCCCATATTGAATAACTCTACCCACTCGTCTTCGACATCAATCAGCCTCGGGTACAGCTCATTTATGGAGACTGTGTTCGGCACATGAGGCAACTCATTTGGTTTACCTGGAGTGAGTGGGTAATCCCAAGTCCACAAGCCATCACTCAACTTGCTCCACGACTTCGCCTCATATGCCTGGCTATACGTCACCTGATCTACAGCTAACTCTGCATACTTAAGCTCTACTTTCTCTGCACAAGGCTGTTTGGAACAATTAGGGAGTGGCGATTTGGCGAGGTAAACCTGGATATAGCCTAAAGCAGGGTTTACAGTATCCTGCCCGAATTGGTGAACTAGTTTATCTTTGACATAGATGCCCAAATTCTCCATTCTCACCTCAAAGTTCTGGGGATTGTAAATTTCAAGCCACTCTTTATCTGTATCACTTCCCGCAGGATTGGAGAAAATCTCTGTTATAACTAGTTTGGGGATAACTCTGACATTTGGGATCACACCGAAGCGGCCACCCCAGACAGTATCCATATCCAAGGAGAAAATTCCATCTGGGGTGGCCGCCACCTGCACCAAGTTCTCCCCGATAGTCAACTGCCGACCAAAGTAACTTACGCCTAAAATAACAGGGTTGTGGGCCTGTAAAACTAGGTGAACTTCTTCTCCGGCGACAATTACGCCAGGCAATATCACATTCAAATCCAAATCCCAACATTTTTCCAATAAATGCGTATTTGCCTCATCAAACGTTGGCGCAGCCTTCTCCCCTTCCGGACAAATAGGCCCCTTTCTTTGCCATGAAGTGGTTTCGTCAAACTCTACAACTACCTCATCTACCTCCGAACCAGCCATTAATGATAATATAAAACTTTGATTAGCTGGCTCTGTAGGGTTTATCCCCATCCAACTAATTGTACGGAATTCAAAAGGTTGAAGTACCAGCTCAGTTAGCCATATCTCATTGTTTAGTGAGATGTCTTGAGCGGTAAAGCTCTCGAATGAGTCATTGTACAACTCTATCTGTAGCGCGGCCGGGTCGGGCCCAAAGCCAACTTCGTTGATAAGGACCTCTGCCCCGACCGACCGCGCTACCACAAACACAAAGGCCAATAAGACAGAGCTCACTGTAATAACTTTAAGCATGAGAAAAGATTAATCAACTACACCCTACCAGGAGATTCTTAACGAATTCTTAACGTTAATATTCGCTTAAGTGCCAATAACCAGTCTTGTAGCCAGAATTGCAGTTTCCTTTATCTTGGCAAATAACTATATACAACGCGCCGTATTCATCTACCCCCTTTATTAGCCAGCCATCATGTGCCGCATAAATAGGAGCATTCCAGATACTATTTGCCACGTCAATCGCAGGGTGAGCCATACATCCCCAACCAGGAATACATCTCAAATCCCCATTGTAGCCAGAATAGAATGCACTGGTGAAGTAATATGTACCCGACATTGGGGCCGCCAAAGCACCGTTGCCTCCACATCCTTCCACAAAACCGCCAGGCAAGAAATTACATGGGTTTTGCAACAAACCATTCAGAGATACTGAGAAGTGCAAGTGCGGGCCAGTAGACCAACCCGTGTTTCCTTGTCTTCCGATTTGTGTTCCTCGCACCACATATTGCCCTGCAGGAATAGAACTGAAGGAGTTAAATATTTGCTGTCGCAACATCTCTGCCTGAGCAAGTTTTTTGGCCTCCTGGTCAGAATATGCCCCCAAAGTGTATTGTGCGTTATTGATCCTTGATTGGGCTACATAAATTGCTGAATTGTAACTATCAATCTTCGTTTTCAATTCTTCTCGTTCTCGGTCTAGCTGTGCATATTGCTCATCCACCATCGCTTTTTGACGAGCGATATTCACACGATTCTCATCCAAAGTCTCTTTATCTTCTTGGAGTTGCTGTCTTAGGGCAACTAAACTATCCAATGAACGGTTAGTTTCAGTCTGAATAATGCTTTTGTATTGTGAATCTTTGAAGTACGTATTTGGGTTTGTAGATGGGAGGAATTCTACATTTGTGCGACCACGAGCGCGATAATCCATATAATCAGAGGTAATTCTGCTCGTGGTCTCCACCTCCAAGACCTCAACTGTAACCTCGTTTTCTTTTATTTGTTCTTCTGTTTCGGCGATCTCTTTATCCAGGAGTTCAATATTTATATTCAATTCTTTGATCTGAAGGTCTAACTCAGCTATTTCAATTTGCAAATTCTCCATCTCGCCACGTAGCTTGCCTATTTCTCCATAGTACGCACCAACTTGGCCAGCTTGGGAATTAATCTGTGACTGGAGATATTGCTTATCTTTCTTAAGTTTCTCTAAATCTTTCTCTATCTGAGCTAGTTGATCCTCAAGAGTACCACCAATACCCAAGGTCTGGGCTGATATTGAAACAGGCTGGACTGCAACGGCAAACATGAAGAAGGCAGCCAGCAGAATTTTTGCTGTTACGTAAGTGCAAGGTTTACGCATGGGAATAGTATACATAACCTAAAAGCCGATGGCAAATTTATATACTTACTTGATATATCTCCGGATAGCTAGATAGCTGCTAAAACCGCCCAACAAGAAGCCTGCCAGCAGGTTAGCTGCAAATAGGCCAATCCACATCAAGATGGTGATGTTTGGCAGGGGTAAGATGGATAGTCGTTCAAACAAGAATACTGCCAAAGCTGACTGTGGGTTTAACACAAATATCCACGCACCTACCCCTCCGATAATCAATCCAGAGATGAGGGCGCCGAGTAGCCCGTAGACAGCACCTTCAAGTATATACGGCGCCCGGATGTACCACAGGCTACCGCCTACTAGTTGCATCACACCTATCTCCTCCATCCTGTTGTAGGTTCTAAATTCAACAGTCATTAGTGTAAAGAAGAAAATGATTACAAATAGCAAACTCAAGATAACAGTACCTCCTATGCGCAAAGCAGAGAATACATCGCGCAAGTCGTCGATCGTTTTGTCGTCTGTTTTCAAAAGTATCGGGGGGTCTTTAGGGTCATATTCTTCAAACTTAGCGAGTTCATTGTCGATATCTTGTAATAAAGCCTCGCGGACTGTTTCCAGATCGCTGAGTGAATATAGTTGAATATCCAAGCTGGAGTTTAATTTCTTTTCTTCAAACTCGGACAAAACTTTGTATTGGGCTGGGTTTGTCACGATGGTATCTGCTAGGTAGATCTGGTAGGCTTCTTCTTCTGAGGTGAAATCGATATTTTTGATCTGCGGGATTGTTTGCCATTCAGATTTCAAACGATCAATGATTTCTTGATCGGTACCTACTTCAAAGAACACCAAAACATTATCTCTTGTTTCAATAAATTGGATGTAAAGACTGGAGATGAGAGCTAGACCGCCGAAAATAGTAGCAACAAAGAAGGCCAAAGCCATTACCGCTACTGAAGACCACGCAACCCAGCCGCTACGGTGTATTTGCTTTGTGGTATTGGATATTACTCTGCTCAACATTTATTTTGCTATTAAAGATAATTTAACGCGTTTACTTTTTGTGTCTTTTTTTACTTGTAATTTATGTTCTTCCTCTGGCTTCTCTTCCTGTTTACTAAATTTTTGATCTTCCTCTTTCACAAACTCGCTTACAGCTTTGGATACCAAGACCACTTCTTCGGGGTCGATAATTAACTCTTTTGCTAACTGTTCTGGCCCCGCTGCAATAATATCCTCCACGTCTAGATAGCCAGCAGTCTTTAGGTCGGCGATCACTTCTGGTCGAAGGTCTAGTTTATCTACTGGGGTTTTGTCTGCATCTTGGATAATTCTTTCTACTTCTTGCTCATCATTAAGAACGACCTCTTCTGCTTCCTTGTCCAGGGCAGTATTTGCTTCATTGACAACTTCTTCCATCTGCTCTGCATTCTCTACAAGTGATGGAGCGTCTTCAACAGGAATTGGTTTTTCTTTATTCCAGATCTTTAGCCACGAGAGATTGAGTGTCGATTTGGCTTGTTCTGTTTCTTTTGCATTGTCTATATTTACTTTGATCGGCCCTTTGCGTTCTTCTTGCTTGTCTGGTTGTTCAGCTGTGCCATCATCCAACATTCTTTCTTCGAACTTAGTAGTTACTTCGTATACGCCTTTCTTGTCATCTCTGACTATTTTCCCGCCTTCCATTTCTACTACGCGTTTGTTTAGGGTATTCACAATATCTGTACCGTGTGTGGACATAATTACAGTGGTGCCCCAGTTATTAATCTTAGAAAGGATTTGTACAATATCCCATGCGGATGCTGGGTCTAGGTTTCCGGTAGGTTCATCAGCGATTAGCACCCTTGGGTTGTTGGCTACTGCTCGGGCGATGGCGATACGTTGTTTTTCTCCTCCGGATAGTTGTGCGGGAAACGCCTTCGCCCGGTGTGTGAGACCGACGATGTCTAGTACATAGGGGACTGTTTCCTTGATTTCACGGTCTTTCTTTCCGGCTGCCTCCATAGCGAAAGCGACATTTTCATACGAGTTTTTGTCTGGGATTAGCTTGTAGTCTTGAAATATGACTCCTACTTGGCGACGGAGTTTATAGATGTTGTTGCGAGAGAGATTTGTGATGTCCCTGTCTTCAAAGTAAATTTTCCCTGATGTGGGTTTTTCCTCACGGATCAACATCCTGATCAGAGTGGTTTTCCCTGAACCTGAGGGGCCTATCAAGAACACAAATTCACCTTCGTCTACGTGTAAGTCAACCTCTCCTAAGACGAAGTCGTTACCTGGATATTGTTTTTTTACTTGTTGAAACTGGATCAATTTGTGTATGGCAGTTTATGCAGTATACAAGTATACAGACTGAGGTGCCCCACCGCAACTTGAGAATGGTGAAACTAGATTATCTGCACTGAGCTGAGAACGCTTTCAAACATTGGCAACGCCTTGCCGTACTCTTCCTCCGTGGTTGAAAGATAGAATTTGTACACTAAATCACGTTTGACAACAAATACTTCAACCCCTACTCGTTTCTGTCCTTCGTATGATTTTTCAGAAATTATTTTATTTGCACGGAGTCCAGACACTTCTGTATCTTCGATGTACGCGACTGAGATTTCTGGATCAAGCTCAAGCT
>JAEUSD010000011.1 GCA_016788825.1 Candidatus Doudnabacteria bacterium
AAGAGATCAGAAGAATTGCAGCAGAAAAAAGCTTATGAGGATAAGCATCCCCGCTTAGGACCAGAAACAGCTGCTGACAGGGCAGCTGGTTATGATGGTTGGAGGGAGGTCGAGCTGCAGCCTGGGGAACCAGAGACGTTAGCACATCGTCTTTTTGGCAACTTTGAACGTGTGGAGCCAGGTAGATTGGATAATCAATATACGGAGAAGGCTGAAGAGGCTGATCGCAGAGTGATGGGGTTGTATACCAATGCAACGGAGCGGGCCGAAGGACTCTTCAAAGCGACACTGAGGTATGCTATGGCTAAAGAGATTGAAGCCCTTGATGATCTCGAAGCTGAGGTAGATAGTCTATCTCCAGGTGGGCTTAGGAGAGTATTAGCCCAACGAGTTCGAGATACTGTACTAATGTTGATCCCACTAGATGAATCCATTGCTAAAGAAGATTTTGTGATGGGGACAATTTATTCGTTTTGTATGGATGACGGGGTGTGGCTAGAGCATCTACTGGAAGATAACTGGCAAGAGTCATTAGATGGGAAGAATGGGTTTATGGAGAACCTTATTGATAAACTAAAATATATGGTGACTGATCCTGTTCTCAAGCAAAAGTTAGATCTGCCTGGTAGTGACCTAGATGTGATTAGGAAACCAAGGTTGACTGAAGCATAATTATGAATAGGGTATTTCAAGCCGGGCGCGAAGCGCCCGGCTTGTTTTGTTTATTCCAAAGTCAATTCAAGCTTCTTTGCCTGGATATTAGCCAGTAACTTTTGTTTAAAATCGTCGACTGCCAGTCCTTTGATCTCTGCGCCGGAGCGAAGACGCACAGAAAGTGTCTTGTTTTCCACTTCTTCCTTGCCGATGATCAACATGTAAGGTACTTTGAAGCTTTGTCCTTTGCGGATCTTGTTACCCAGGCGATCGTCGCTATCGTCGATAGAAACATGGATGCCGGACGAGAAGAGTTGCTGCTTAACTTCTTGAGCGTATACCAAGTTATCGTTGCTGATTGGGATAATGCGCACCTGCTCTGGTGCTAACCAAGCAGGGAAAGCTCCACCGAAGTGCTCGATCAAGAACCCGATGAATCGCTCATGCGTGCCGAGCGGCGCACGGTGAATGATGACAGGGGTTTTCCGTTCGCCATTAGCGTCTATGTACTCCAATTGGAAGCGTTTGCCCATGTACAGGTCTAGTTGGTTGGTGGAGGCGGTGAATACCCTGCCAATTGATGACTTGATTTGGAAATCCATCTTAGGGCCATAGAAGGCGGCACCCTCATTGACGATTTTGAACGGTACCCCAGACTTCTCCATGGCTTCTAAAGTCATTTTTTCTGCTAACTGCCAGTCTTCTTCTGAACCATGGTACTTATCCATCTTGTTGGGGTCACGAAGCGCTAATTCCATCTCATACTCCTTCACACCAAGGATCTTGTAGTAAAACTCATGAAGCTTGATCACGTTTACAAATTCCTCGACAGCATTTTCTAGTGAGGTGTAGATATGTGCGTCGTTCATTTCCATTCCTCTCACGCGCATTAGTCCAAATAAGCTCCCCGAGTCTTCGTAACGGTGACATAGGCCGTATTCTGCGATTCGCAGTGGCAATTCTTTGTAACTCCTCAGCCGTGAAGAGAATACCTTATGATGGAAAGGGCAATTCATTGGCTTCAGGTAGTAGTTTTCTCCTTCGATCTCGATAGGTGCATACATACTATCCTTGTACAAAGGCAGGTGGCTGGAAGTGTAAAAGAGGTTCTCTTTGGTGATAACTGGGGTGGTTACTCGCTCGTAGCCCCATTCCCGTTCAGTTTCCTTCGCCCAGCTTTCAAGTGTTTCCTTTATTCTGTTGCCGTTTGGTAACCAGATGGGTAGCCCAGGGCCTATTTCTTCCTCGAAGTGAAATAACTCGAGTTCTTTCCCCAGCTTGCGGTGGTCGCGTTTCTTCGCCTCTTCGAGTTGGTTTAGGTATTCTTCCAGTTGTTCTTTGTTGGCGAAGGTTGTGCCGTAGACACGAGTCAACATCTCATTCTTTTCATCGCCACGCCAGTAGGCGCCAGCAACACTTAGGAGCTTGAATGCCTTGATCTTGCTGGTCCAATCTACATGGGGACCCCGGCAGAGATCTACAAATATGTCGGTACCTTTTGCGGGGTCCCCAGTGTAGTAAACCGAAAGAGGGGAACCTGCCGCTACAAACTCGTCGATAAACTCTAGCTTGAAAGGGTTATCTTTAAACATTTCACGTGCCTCAGCCTCGCTGACTTCTTTGTACACAAACGGCAGGTTCATCTTCACAATTTCTTTCATGCGCGCCTCGATCTTCTCAAAATCCTCCTCGCTAGGTTTCACCTCCCAACGGGAATCATTGTACCAACCATCTTGGATAGCTGGTCCCATGGCGCGCACGATCTTGCCTGGGAAGAGCTCCTCTACGGCTTGATTAAAAATGTGCTCGGTGGAGTGGCGTAGCTTGTACAGCTCAAAGTCTGCTTCGTTCTTTACCCACTCGGGCATTTGGTCTTTGAATTTTTCGTAATTGTCGTTCATGGTTAAATTGTAATAAATAGGTTTAAATTGATTTAAGTCGGGCTAAATTGGTTTGGGGCCGGGTAGGCCGTAAAAGTGTGACACCTTGCGGTGTGAATAATGTGTTTATAAATTGTATACAGTTGTAACGTGTTTTCATATTTTTTTAAATGCAAAAAGCGACCCTTGAAAGCCTCCACGAGGGAAAACTTTCAAGGGTCGCTTCTCATACGACGGTTCCACCTTTTGCGAAATCTTAAGCCTCAAAACTTAAAGTTAAGATTTCCTTAAACTACGCTATTTGCTTATATGGTATCGCTTGATTTGTGCTTCAAGCTAGCTACTTTAGAAACTTACACGGAAATACTCAAAAGAGTAGATGTTTCTATCTCTGTACAATTGATGATATCATATACGACAGTGGTGATGTAAGGTGTTAAACTTTCATTGCCCAAAAGCGGTTGCCACGTGTATATATGTGGTAAATATGTAATCATGTTATTATTATAAATATGTCAAACCGTATAATCGCAGGAATAGATATTGGTTCTACCAAGATTTCCGCTGTCATTGCTGTTGTGGAGGGAGATAGTAAGCCGAGGGTGATAGGAGAAGCTTCTTATCCTTCTGGTGGAATAAAGAAGGGTGAAATTACGGGAATTGATGAAGCAATGAATGCGATCGCATCGGCACTTTCTGGTGCTGAAAGGATGGCGGGTCTGACTGTTTCTTCGGTGTATGTCTCCTTGAACGGCAAACACATTATTTCCAACAATAACCGAGGGGTGGTGGCTGTAGCTGACTCTGAAATTAATGCTGATGATCTATTTCGTGCGATGGAGCAGGCCAAGACTGTGGCAATTCCTCCAGCCCGCGAGATTATCCATTTGATTCCGCGTGAGTTTATTGTAGATAGTCAAACTGGTGTGAAAGACCCTGTCGGGATGACAGGTACACGCCTAGAAGTCGATGCGCATATCATTTCTGCTACTTCAACTGCTTTACATAACTTATGTAAGTGTATTCAAAGTATCGGTTTGCGCATTGATGGGGAAGTGTTTACAGGTTGGTCAGCAGCGCAAACCGTCCTTACTCCCACCGAGAAGGAGTTGGGAGTGTTGTTATTGGATTTTGGAGGTGGGACTACTTCAGTGACTACGTTTGAAGAGGGGGCAGTTACTTACAGTACATCTATTCCTCTGGGCGGCGCTAATGTCACTCGTGATTTAGCCGCTGGGTTGCGACTTTCTCTTGATGATGCTGAAAAGGTGAAGATAAATGTTGAGAAGTTGATGAAAAGTCAGCCAGTAAAAGAGGCGAAGGATGACAAGAAGGAAGAGGGGGAAAAAGATGCGGAATCGAAAAGGGATATTTTAGATGTTTCTGAGCTTGATATTGAAGGTGTAAAAACGATTTCACGTAAAATGTTTAACTTGATTGTGGAAGAGCGGGTCAAAGAGATCTTTGAGCTTGTGAGAGAGAACTTGATGCAGGCTGGTTATCAGTTTAAGTTGCCTGCGGGGGTAGTTGTAACGGGGGGTTCTGCGGAATTACCTGGGGTGACAGCCATTGCGCGTGAGGTTTTTGGTGTTCCTGCGCGAGTAGGGACTCCACGAGGTCTGGAAGGTCTGGTAGATGATATTTCATCCCCAGCTTATGCGGCGACGCAGGGTTTGATCTTGTATGGACTTACAGATGAAGGTTTTAGCGCAGCGCGTACCAAGCCTGTGACTGGGAAAAAAGACGTCGCCGGAATGGCAGACAAGGTGACGAAGTTTTTCAAAAACCTGATACCATAAACTAGAGTAGATTGCCATATCTTGCACAAAAATGGTTTGTGCTCTAGTATTTACTACTGCCTAAATTGCTACTTTTTTGCCTAATTCCATTATTTACGTGGTAAATATTCATGTTAGTAAAACCTCAATCAAATCCAGTTGCTCGAATTAAGGTGGTCGGTGTCGGTGGTGGTGGTGGCAATGTTGTTAATACTATGGTTGCAGATAAGGGCATCTTGGATGTCGAGTTTATCGCGATCAATACAGATTCTCAAGCTTTAGCTAACTCACTTGCTGATACAAAGATCAAAATTGGTGAACAGATTACGAGGGGGTTGGGAAGTGGAGGAAATCCTGTGATCGGCCGCAAAGCGGCCGAGGAGAGCGTGGATGAAATCCACGAACATTTGGCTGGCGCGGATATGATCTTCATTACTGCTGGTATGGGTGGTGGAACTGGAACTGGTGCTTCTCCGATTGTAGGTGAAATTTCTAAGAATCTTGGCGCTTTGACGATTGCGGTGGTGATGAAGCCATTTGAATTTGAGGGTAAACGTCGCATGGAGTCTGCTTTGAAGGGGATTGAGGATTTGCGTGAGAAGGTAGACACAATGATTGTAATTCCAAACCAACGTTTGTTGGAGATTATGGAACCAAATGCTTCGTTCTTAGACGCTATGCGTAAGTCTGATGAAGTGCTTTTGCAGGCGGTAAAGAGTATTGCCAACTTGAGTAGTCAGACTGGTTTGATCAACGTAGACTTTGCCGATGTTCGCTCTGTGATGGATGATGCTGGTACTGCTTTGATGGGTGTAGGAGAGGCTAGTGGGGAAGATCGGGCTATGCGTGCTGCTCAGATGGCGATTGAGAGTCCTTTGTTGGAAGTGCGAGTGGATGGTGCCACAGGAGTATTGTTCAACGTTGTAGGAGGTCGTGACTTAGGTATCCAAGAGATTGATCAAGCAGCACAGATGATCAAAGAGCGTATTGCAGATGATGCAAACTTCATTTTCGGTGCGATGATTGACCCAACGATGGATGAGGATAGTATGCGTGTAACTGTGATTGCTACTGGTTTCTCAGATGCTGATACCAACTTGATTATTTCAAACACAGCTGGCCGAAATCGAGCACTTCCTTCTGCTACTCGTAAGCCGAGTGTACTGGATGAAGACGAACCACCTATCCAACAGGCCCCACAGCCTCGCGGTAACATTTTTTCAACACCTGATACCGGAAATGACGACTTGGACGAAATGCCTAGTTACCTGAGAAGAAGGTCTGCATAACTCCCTTTCTTTCGCGAAAAATGGACTGTCAAAGTATTGACGGTCCTTTTTTTATGGGTTTTCGCTTGATTTTAGGCCCTTTTGGTTGTATTTGTGGGAGAAAGTGGCTCCGCAATGTCCAAAAGGGCCTAGAAGTGCCTACAGCCAGGTTTTTACTGCCTTGAGGCCGATAGAGCTTACCTAGTAAGTATTATCAAGATACCTAACTCTACCCTATAGCTTGACTACTGATATGTTTCTAATATATACTATATATAGAGTAAATTTGCTGAAATATGTAATTTATTCTTAAGTTTACGATCTAGGTTTACTCCTAGTCGGTTCTTTGAAAACCGAAGATACAGTTTAAATATACCTCCTGACCAGTTCGGGTCGTGCGGGCTACTTTCAATGAATTCGAAGGTACTCTACACGACCCGAATAAAATAGTTGGAACCCATAATGGGTTCCTATAGAAAGGGTCAGGTGAAACATGCGTAGGCTACTAATGATTGCGTTGTTTGTTATCGTCATTGCGATCCCGGTCGCTGCACAGGGCTTTCCTGATGCGGAAGAGCCCTTCGAGCCGTTTAAGATCAAGGTTGGAAGCTTTTATTTGGAAAATCTCCCTGACGGGTTTCACTATGCCCGAGAGGGCTGGGGACAGAACACCGGGCGTTTCGTTGGGCGTAAGCCCCTCGCGATGCTTGATTGTGTTTCTGGTTTAGCGCTGCTTTTTCACTCCCCCGAGGGATATAGCGTGTACTACATGCCGTATCTCGGGAGGAGAGGTGTTTTACTTCAAACTGACGGTTACATCACCGAAGCCGCAGGGTGGGATGGCATCCCTCCCAAAATCCCGCAGTGCTTGAGTAATTTGCTAGGTTGGTTGGGTGTGGCAGAGTAACAAAAAGGTGGTCGAAGACTAGAGGAAGGAGTACAAACTGTATCTTCGGCTACCCAATAACTATTATTCAAAAGATAGTAGCTATTGGGTAGCCAGTGTTGTAAATTCCAGCCCTGCGGGCTGAGTGAAATCCCCTTTAAAGTATCTTTCGGTTAATTCACCTTCGTAGCTACGGCTACGTATCTTTGGGAGTTGTTTCCTGGAGGGTGGCAGGTGATCAGGGTGAGTGTGTCGCGGCCCTGGCTGTCTAAGACAGAAACATCCTCAGGTTTGACGATCTTGCTACGGTACATTTGGTATTTGTAGGTTTGCCCAGCGACCTCCAGCATGATGGTATCTCCGGCTTTTAGCTCCGATAGGAAGCTAAAAGCCGCTAACACGTCTGTCGGGCTAGGGTTATAGCTTCCTGAGGCACTGTGGCCGTAAATTACTGTGTTTCCTATCTTATCTGCAAACGGCAGACTGGTCCCTTTGAAGTGGGCCAACGAACTCGTCAAAACTTGGTCATAAATTTCTTTTGAATTACTTTCCACATTTGCTGTGATCGGCAATCTATTGAAACCTAAGCTTGGAATCGTCAGATACATTGTCCCCGCATACTCCTTGATAGCAGGATCAATCGCACCTAGCCCCTGAGAAAGAGCAGAGTTGATCTTGTTGAAATAGTCTGCACCTGGGTTTGAGATAAACTTGAGCTTGTCTACGATATAATTATCGCTAACAAGTGAAACTGTTCCCTGATTGTAGTAACCGCTAGCATCTCGGATGCCAGTAACAATATTCGGTAGAAATTGATGGTAATTCACTAAACCACCAGCAACTACTAAAATGGCCGGAATAAACAGCCCAGCAGCAGAGTACGTAGCCACCAAATTCTTCAAGCCACGATAAAAACCAGCCAACATAGACCACATATTTGGAGGATAATCGCTTACTGTCACAGCAGGTGGTTCGAAGTAAAAAGTCGGCGTATAACCAGCTACATCTACATAGGCAGGCATGGCCTTACGATAGGTCTTTAAAGGCATTTAGTTTGTGCAAAATAGTTAAAGGCTCTTTAGTCTATCACAACTATAAGTTTGATGCTAGAATTAGCGCGCTTCTATATAAATTATCTGTTAACCAGACAAATTAATGGCAATTACCGCAGAAGATAAGCAAAAAGTACGAGAACTGGTCAAACGTGGTCAAACTCAAGGATACCTAACTCAAGAAGAAGTCTTGCAAGAGTTCCCAAATGTAGAAGATGATCTACAACTTTTGGAATACATCGTGGTGAAATTGCAGGATGCTGAAGTAGAAATTATTCAGATTGGAGCCGACGATTCCCCACAAGGCCGCAGTAGCAGTGGAGGTATGACATTCGAAGAGAAGATTGAGATCCTGAAGAAAATCCGTTCTCACGTCAGCACGGACCCTGTCAGAGCTTACCTACATGAAATTGGGCGTATTCCTTTGCTAAATGCTGAGGAAGAAGTTATCTTGGCTAAACGAATTGAAGAAGGCAAGAAAGAAACTTACAGAATAATTCGTGAACTAGCCAAAGAAACCAAGAAGCCTGTATATGTGGAGGCTGTGCAACAGATAAATGCTCGCGAAGATGATACGGCTCGTGATGAGAAGATCGAAGATGCGAAGCGTGAACTAATGACCGTGGATCGCAAGAAAACAAACAAGGTGATCCACGATGGAGTTGAAGCACATGAATTGCTAACCACTGCAAACTTGCGCTTGGTAGTTTCGATCGCTAAGAACTATGTAAAGCGTGGTCTAGATCTACTAGACCTTGTCCAAGAAGGAAACTTGGGTCTTATGAGGGCAGTTGAAAAGTTCGAGTACCGCAAAGGATTCAAATTTTCAACGTATGCGACTTGGTGGATTCGCCAAGCGATTACTCGTGCAATTGCCGACCAGGCAAGAACAATCCGTGTGCCTGTGCACATGATCGAGACGATTAACAAGCTGAGTAAAGTTTCTTCAGATTTGGCAGCAAAACTCGGTCGTCGTGCTACCCCGCAAGAAATTGCGGATGAGATGCAGATGGAAGTGGAGAAAGTCCACGAAATTGTCCGCATTTCTCAGAAACCTCAACCGCTAGAAACGCCTATTGGTGAAGAAGAGAAGAACCAATTAGTCGACATTATCCCTGATGAATTTACGGCATCTCCTTCGGAGATGGCCACTTGGTCATTCTTGCGCTCGCAGATTAATGAAATCCTTTCGGGACTTACCGACCGCGAGCGCAAAGTCTTGGAGTTGCGTTTTGGAATTCGTGATGGGGTTGCGCGTACTTTGGAAGAAGTTGGACACGAATTCAAGGTAACTCGTGAACGTATCCGTCAGATCGAGGCTAAGGCATTGAAGCGACTAAAGAATGATGCGATCGTGCAAGCGCTGAAAGATTACCTAAACTAAGAGGTTAGTTTGGGATACAAAACTTCAAAGTGCAAAACACTTGTCCGTCTGCACTGCAGCCACACGTATTACAGCCATCACTGCTAGGGAAGCCTTCACCTGCTTTGTATACTTTCCCTTCGTAAGAACAAGTCATTGGGCTGACGCCCAAGGGGTTTCCATTGAAAATACTGTACATCACGGCCGCTACCGCGGCCGTCACTGCGATTCCTAAAATGACAATTTTTTGGTTTCTACTGATCCGCATGGGACAGTATATATTGAAATATATACGATTTAAAGTATGCTATTTCTTTGCGCTGAGGAGGCCGAGCTCGGGGGTGCCGGATGTGGTGGTATCTGTGAAACCGAGGGCAGCGAGAGTCTGTTTGAGTTCTTCCAGCGTATGCGCTTCTTTCATGTGGGGTTGGCAGTGATACTCCATCACAACTGCGTGGACTTGGTCGAAGAAAGGCTTGAACTCTTGTTTGATAATATCGTGCTCTCCGCCTTCGATGTCAATTTTGAGCAAGTTTACTTGCCGCCCGTTTAGGCTTTCTAGAATTTCAAGTGGAGTAGTGCATTGCACGGTGATAGGCTTTGGACCTTCGTAGTAGAACGAATGTACACCTTTGTTATCATGGGGAGAGGCGTAGAAGGTTTTGTCGGCGTTATCTGACATCACTGCCTTGGGCACGATGGTAACCTTACTTCCCAACGAGTTAATTGCAACGTTTTGTTTAAGAATCTCCAGATTTTCTGGTTCAGGCTCGAAACAGACTACTGTGCAACCTTTGTTGTAGGCAGTGTAAACGCTAAAATCTCCCGCTTGCGCACCAAAATCTAGCACAAGTGAATCCTTGGTAAGTGTCCGAAAACTTTCATTCAAATACTCCTGGAAGATGGTTGTCTCGTTCAGAATGGCGAAATCTGTCGTGCCATTGCGGGTAATATATTTCATCCCGTTCCACGTCACGTAAGTCGTTGTCCCGCTTTCTACTTTTCTGATTCCTAGCTTTTCAAGCAAGAAGAGATAACCGTTGCGGTAGGTGAGTAGGATGCGAAGGGCTAACAAAATTTGTCTCATTTACCTAAGGTCATTACTTGGCACGCGAACCTCGTTTAAGTGTTTACGAATATAGGATAAGATTTCAAGTTCGTACTCGATTTGGTCACTATAGTTGTCGATATGGCTGTTGAGCAATAAATCAGCGAGCTTAAGGTACCTCTCCACTAGTAATCTTGTTAGTAGCTCTATTTCATAATCAGTAATTCGATCTAGTTGCTCTGTATAATCTCGAAGTATTTGTGCTAAAGCGTCTAGACATCTTGAAGAAATATAAGACTCTATACCCTTTACTTTTTCAGTCACATCGGGTTGTTTTTTTGATGCCCAAAATTTTAGCGAATTAAGTATCTCCTCTCCGGTAAGTTTGTCGATAATGGTTTCAATTGATTTTTTTGAAAGCGTGCTATCTGTAGTTGTTATTCTATCTGGCATGGTTTTCTTAAATAATTTAATTAACTTATACTAACACTTCTATTTCGCTTCAGCTACAACTCTTAGTTCTCGGATAACGGTTACTTTGACCGTACCTGGGTAGCTTTGAGTTTCTTCGATTTCCTTGGCGATCTTGTGTGCAAGTACATCTGTGTCTTCATCAGTAGATTCCTCTGGTTTGACGATTACACGTACTTCGCGACCAGCTTGGACGGCGAAGGCTTCTTTTACGCTACCATACTGTTTGGCGATATCTTCCAATGCTGTGACACGCTTGATGTAGTCATCATAGCTGTCACGGCGCGCGCCTGGGCGCGCGCCCGAGATATTATCAGCGATTGTAACGATCACTGCTTCGATAGATTTGGCCTCGATATCCCCGTGGTGAGCTTCTACAGCATTAGCTAACTTTTCATCCTTTAGATACTTACGCACAATGTCTCCGGAGATGTGATGATGAGGTTTACCTTCAATTTCATGAGTTAACACTTTTCCAATATCGTGCAGCAGACAAGCAAGTTTAACCATGCGTACATTTGCGCCGAGTTCTCCCGCAAGCTGACCTCCGATATTCACCATCTCAAGAGAGTGCTTCACCAAGTTTTGCCCATAACTGAAGCGGTACTTGAAGCGTCCCAGATACATGATAATGTCGTCTGGTAGATCGTTGAATCCTGTGTCGTAAGCGATCTTTTCTCCTGTCTTGCGAATCTCGCGTAACAGGTCGCGTTTCACATTTTTGATCGTATCTTCGATGGCGGTAGGGTGGACGCGACCGTCAGTCAATAACTTACGTAATGCAATTGCTGCTACTTCACGGCGGATTGGGTCAAAACAAGAAACTGTAACTTGGTTCGGAGCCTCATCAACAATGATGTCTACCCCAGTTAAGCGTTCGAAAGCGCGAATGTTTCGTCCTTCTTTTCCGATGATCTTACCCTTGAGGGCTTCATCCGGGATGTCGATAGTGGTGGCTGTAGTTTCGGCTACATAGTCTGTAGCACTCTTTTGCATTACATCTACTAGCACCCATTTAGCACGTTCATCCGCTTCGCGTTTGATGGCGAACTCAGCTTCACGAATATGTTTGGCGGACCACTCTTGTAAGTCTTTCTCGACCTCGGCTTTAAGTTGTTTTTCAGCTTCTTCGCGGGTGAGTTGCGCAATTTTTTCTAACTGCTCGCTAACTTGGGTACGCAACTTGCGTACGTCTTTCTTGGCTTGCTCTAGAGCTTTTTCCTCTTGCTCTAAGTCGTTGAAACGCGTATCCAAAGATTTGGATCGATCGAGTAGGCTACGTTCGCGGTTAGCTAACTCTTGTTCCTGCTGCTTAACATTGCTGAGGAGTTTTTGAACTTCGGTCTGTGTTTGAGACTTAAGTTCGAGGGCTTGTTTCTCTGCCTCTAGAATTTTTGCTTTGGCAACATTGTTTGCCATCAGCAACGCTTCGTCGTCTGTGATGGTAGGGGCTTGCGTACCCTTTTTCATCATCCTGTACAGCACGAACCCAAAGCTGGCAGTGACGACCAAAAGTAAGATTAATAAAATACCGACCAACGGTTCCATAGTATGGCACCTAAAAACTAAGATTAATGCCGGTACTAGCGCCTGATGCGCTTATGCTGAAGCTGACTACAAATTGTAGTTAGTGGAGAAATAGCTTGATAATTTGTGCAAAACTCTGATTTATTAAGGCTTTTCATTATCTTCAGTTTGTTTATACCGAACGGCATATTTTAGCGCAAACCTACTTATTTAGCCACCTGCTGAGGGTAACGTAGAATTTTTTGAGGAATGTTTGATGAGGTTGAGCTTTGTCGGATGTGTCGCCTTGCGAAGATGATTCTTTTGTTGATTGGTTTAAGGCTACGCTGCTAGGTACTCCGTGGGTGTTGAATACTGCTTGCTCGAGTTCTTGAATAGCTCTGTTTTTGTGGGCGAGTAGATTTTGAAGGTTTTGGGTGATAGCAGAATTATCTTTGGCCTCTGCCTTGACTTTGGTTAGCTCGGCTTCTAGCTCGCCCACCTTTTTCTTCATTTCTTCAGCTTCTTTCTTTGCTTTCACCAAATCTTGGTGTTCTTGAGAATCGATCATCTTTTGAACCAGATCTTGCTCAGAAGTCCCTTGGTTCAGGAAATAGTTCATATCTGACTGGCTGGGCTCACGTCCAAGGATTTTGACGTAGTTCTTTTTGATCATCTCGCGGCGTTGCTCGCGATCCATCATAAAATTATTGCCGCCTGGCTTTGGGGCGCCGAAGGCGCCCGGAGTGCTCATAGGTGGCGAGAATCCTCCAGCGCCTATCCCCGGTGTAGAGAATCCAGCTGTGGAACCAGGGGCTGGTACTGCTGGTGGGGTAGGTAAGCTTGGTTTTGTCGCTGGCGCTGGTATTGGTGGCATACCCGGCATGGATAAGCCATCTGCGAAAATATCATCATCGAGGTCGTCCATGCCGAACCCATCTAGCCCTGTTCCAGGTGCCGGAGCGGGCCTTGGCACTGGTTTTAGGTCGTCATACTTCGGTTTTTGATCTTCTGGCAAGTCTTTGCCTTGCAAATCCTTCCCAAAGTATTTCAAGATTCCTTTTGCCACAGCTTTGGCCAACTCTTCCAACTTCGCATCTTCCTTCAAAATAGCGATATCTTCGGGATTATCTATGTACAATAGTTCCAATAATAATGCTGCTGGCTTGCTGCGATTCAAAAACGTCAAAGAGCGTAATTCGTGTTCATGTTCTGCGTGGATGCCTTGGTTTTGGTAACCAGTTTCGCCGCATACGGTATCTACGACGACTTTAGCTAGTTTTTGTGAGTTGTTACCGCCTTCGCCTTCAAACCAGGCTTCTATACCTCTTTTACCCCCGTCATTCACATGGATTTCCACGAGTACATCGTTAGCTTCTTTTGTATACCCAGTGTTATTGATCCATTCCACACGCTGGAGCAGGGGAAGATCCAAAGGAACGCCTTGAACTTCGACACCGGCTGCTTGTAGGTGGGGGATGACTTTGGGTGCAATCTTGCGGGTTAGGTCTGCTTCCCTCAGGTCACCAAATATTTGACCTGGATCCATGACTGTATGTCCTGCGGAGATTAGTGCTCGTGGCATGCCAGGATTATATCATTTGGAATATATCTAGTGGGGTTTAGCCGTTTAACTTTCCCATAAACTGCCAGCAATTGCCGTCGGGGTCGAGCCAGGTGCAGACATAGATCTGTTTCTCGTCTGTGGCGAAGGGGGTGAGGGCAGGGGGTTGCAAGATCTCGCAGCCTGCAGATTTGACTTTCTCATACCATTTTTGAACCTCATCTGTCTTAAGATTATGCATGATGCGGACAGGCTCTTTGCTTTTGCCTACGACCTCAGAGTGTTTACCGATCCAGCAAACTGGGAGCTCTCCGCTATTCATTTGGTAACCGTAGTCGGCACCGACTTCGTTTTTGGCTGGGAGGTCGACTTTCTCGGCGACTTGAAGCTCGAGCACGTCACGGTAGAATTCCATGAGCTTATCTGGATTTTCGGACCAAATGAGGATGTGTGTACCTTTGAACATGGGATATTTTAGCAAAAATGTAGAAACCAGATATAATGCAGCATGGATAGATTAGAAGA
The DNA here is from genome assembly GCA_016788825.1 of Candidatus Doudnabacteria bacterium. GTDB lineage: Bacteria > Patescibacteriota > Dojkabacteria > J137 > JAEUSD01 > JAEUSD01. The sequence goes on from JAEUSD010000011.1 coordinate 13,996, forward strand.
AGGGCTTGCTAAGGTTCAATCTCTGGAACTGGCAAGAGCCTGGAAAAAGTATAGAGTAACTCCCCGTCTTATCGTTATGTCAGCAGCGTTAATGACTTTTGTACTTGCCCAGAATATAACAGAACCGATGAGGCATCCTCGGCAACGCGGAAGAGGTGTTAAAGTGGAAATACCTGAAAAACCCTTACTAAAAGATCTTACTGCACATAGTGATTACACTGCTGAGCCATTCTCGTTAGACCCTACTGGTCGAGTTATTGTAAATCCGGCCTATCCGGGCCAATTGGCAAGATATTACTCATTGATAACCAGTGTAAACCTTGCTGCGCTTGACGAGCAAAGTATAGAGGAAGTTCTAAGGTTATTCCTTAGCGTAATAAATGGAGATCAAGAACTTCCTCCTGCGGATGAGTTTTTTACACCTGAAGCTGAGATGCAGATAACTGTGCCCAACGTGATTAGGTCGATGAGACCCTTTTTGGCAGAATTGCCAAGTGAACAGTTTTTTAAATTGTACCAAGCGATTAACACATGGTTAGGAGGTAATCCTCCCACTTACGATATCAATCGCGAATCGAATCTGGCTTTAGTAGAGTTTCTGTTCCGAAAACTAGCCTATGGTATGAATAATATTGACCCGCAAGCAGATACTTCATACACACTGATTCCTGAGTTGCCTTTGACTGGAGATAAGGTAAACGAATTTAAGGCGGGATTGATTGCTTATCGTGACTCGCAGCCTGCTGAAAAAGTAGAAATTTATCGAATCTGGCTGCTGAAAGTCATGCTGGAAAGTGATTTGGGGGCTTACGAGCTTGGACAGATCTTAAGTACAATGAATTCGGTTTTTGGTTCTATTAATCTTGATGCATATCCCTTCGATTTGAATACGGGAACTATCTCGGTGCCTTCTCCGTTACCCGAAAGGTTAAACACAGATAAGATCCTAACAGAACTTGCAAACCAGATAGGTTTGAGTACTAGTGCGATAGACCAGGAGATCGGGCTAGGGCTTTTGTTTGGCTCACTAGGTCAGATTGATGAATTAGGACTGGCTGAGCCATTTCCAGGTGCTGATGGACAGTTCTTTGCTAAATATCCACTGATGGGGGTACGTGATACAGATCCTAGTAGTGAGGTAATTAGGAATTATGTTGGGGTTGTTGTTCATGAGTTTGCTCACACACGCTACAGCGCACTTAGGTTCAAGACCTGGTCTGAGGTAGCAGGCGTACAAATGACCTATGAACAAGCATTTTGGTATTACATTTTCAGGGTGTATGCTGGGTATGAGGAAGTAGATGCTGGTTTCTACGAACTTGTGAAGACTACAATTGATTCTAGGGGCAAGACTGACAAGTATGGTAGCTATATGGGGGTAATAGGGAGGTATTTCCATGATGTAGGGTTAGATATCGAATCTGTTCCCATAGAAGATCCAAAATTATTTGCAGATTTCTGGACTACCAGCGGGCTTTCGGCTGGTGTTGTGACAACACAAATTGAAGGAGCGGATATTGGTCCTTTTGATGAAGGTCATTCGCGCATAATGCAGGGAAGTTACCTCTTTATCCGTGAGCTGCCAGCGGATTTCGCAAAGTTTGCTGCACAGGTCTATGATTCTGAGAACAGGCTAATGCTTAGTGACTTAGACGAGTTTATAATTGGATTTGCGGATTTTATAACTATGCTCATGATTATGATGAGTGTGGTTAGTCCTGAAATACTTGATCTTACCTTAGCTTTGGGAAAAAAGCGATCTACACGGCGAGTTCCGACAGAAGTTTATAAAAGCTAATATTTTTCGACTATAAATTTCTTCTCGCTGAAGCGGATGTGTTTGTCGTTGATGCTTTCAATTATCCGTACAACATCAGGGAAGAGGTCTGGCAATTCGGCGATTTCTTCTTTTGTTAGCCAAACATTTTGTCCTCCTTCGAAACTTTCAATCAAATCTCCCTTGCAGTTTTCTGCCCGGAAACGTAGAAATACCTTGTCTTCTAGCAAATTACCATCCGTAGCATAGTCCATTTTGTGCCAGATTTCGGTCAGAGTGAGATCGCCCGATAAGCCAGCTTCTTCTAGGAATTCTCTGTTCGCACATTCTTCAATGGTTTCTCCCCAGCGAACTTTTCCGGTTACAAAACCGTAGAATCCGAAGTAAGGATTTTTCAATCTTTTTTGAACCAAGTACTGAGTTTTACCTTTCTCCTTGCGAACACCGACGACAACGATGCTGACTTTAGGCTGTCTCTCAAGCTTTTGTTCTTCTGTATCGAAACGGTTGGCGAACTCTTTGCCTTCATTTGTGAGGCTGTACTCCCCAGATTTCTGCTTAACCACTAACCCTGCCTTCACAAGACTTTGGAGGTGGAAGTTGAAGTGGTCAGTCTCCAATTTCTGATCGTTGAGATCGGCGAAGCGGATGTCTGGTTTGAATAGTAGTTTAGTTAAAATCTGGGCTTGGATAGAATGAACTTTGATTTCTGTATGCATAGTTGAGATTTAAGTGACTGAATTCTAGCGCACGAGAGCGAGGTTTCAAGTGAAGAGGGTTTCGGCAAAAGTGATTAATATATTCGTGATAATATCCAGCATGGATAATCTTCTACAAAGAAATGGAATACTCTGGGGTCAAATTGAAACTGAAGGATATAGAATTGAGCAATTTTTAGTGGGCAATGTCTATACGACTCAGCCCTCAGTTTACAGAGATGAACTTGAAGCTATACTTGAACTTTATAGGGGACGAAAAGTTAGGGTAGCGCCTCCCACGGCATTTATTCTTGAAGGGCAAGATAAAGTGGTCATATTTGATGGAAATAAAAGAGCACTAGCAATGTTAAAGTTAGTTCAAGAAGAGGGGTATGTTAGTACTGACAAAGGACTTTACCCTTCACATGAGGCCTTTCAAATGGACTGTGGCATTTATTTAAACCATATTCCATTAGCAATCTTAAAACCTCACGGACTTCCTGGGTATAGCCTTCACCACATCACTAAAACAGAAATTATTGAGAGGTAGTGACTATTCTTATCTCAAAAGCCCATAAATATTATCCAGCTCCTCATCGCTTGTGAACGGGATTACGATCTTGCCGCCTTTTTGAGAGCGACTGAGGGTGACGGATTTGCCGAACTTGGCGCGGAGGGAGTTTTCGATCTCACTAGTTTTTTCGTCTAGGATGCGAAGGTCGCGCCTTACTTGGCGTTTGTGGCCTTTGTTGAGACGTCGGACTAGCTCTTCGACAGCGCGAACAGATAGGTTATCTCTGAGGATGATTTTATACGTGGCGATCATTGTTTCGGTCGAGTCTAGCCCAAGTAAGGCGCGGGCATGACCTTCGGTAATCTTTTCTTCCAGTAACCCGCGCTTGATCTCCTCTGGCAACGTCAAAAGGCGGATTTTATTTGCTACCGCCGGGCGGCTGAGGCCTAGTTTCTTGGCAATAGTGTCGTGAGTTTGTTGAAATATATTCGCTAATTGATCAAACGCAAGGGCTTCTTCAAGTGGATTCAAGTCGGCGCGCTGGACATTTTCAACAATTGCCAGTTCAAGCATCTCCTGAGCAGAGGCTTCCTTGACTACAACTGGCACAGTTTCAAGTCCGGCAAGTTTGGAGGCACGCCAGCGGCGCTCTCCGGCGATCAATTCGTACTTGTTATCTCCCTTTTTGGTAACGATCAATGGTTCAATCACGCCGTGCTCACGGATAGAGTCAGCCAATTCAACTAGCTGTTCAGGCTTCATCTCTACACGTGGTTGATAAGGGTTGGCCACAATGTGGTCTATTGGAAGAGTAGGGATGTATCCGGATTGGACACCGGCTACGGTTTCCTCGCTTATTAATGCTGATAGTCCTTTGCCTAATCCTTTCTTAGTCATAGTTTCACGGATTTAAGATAGGTAATGATCCCAGATTTTGGGTGGGAATTCAAGGGTAGAGCTTTTGCTGTTAATCCGAGTTATGTAAATACAGCCCGGGATTCTTAATGAGGTCAATAACTAGACTGTATAGGTCGGAGAGAACGGGAAAAGGAAGATCTTTTAGTACGGGTAACAGAGTTACTAGGATTAACTGATATCTTTCTAGGTTGCCTGTGGGATTCATTTTGATTTGTTCAATTACTTTATCTACAACTGTGTAGAAAGCATTGAACCTCCTTGGAATTTGTCTGTAGAAGTTAGTAATACTATCTTTGTTTGTGTTTAAGTATACCGATAGTTTCATCAAACTTGTGTGGAATTCCGTTTGATCCATTATTAAAAGATCGTAGGTTTTTCTAAGCAGCAAACTATCTAAGTTGGGTACTTCCCTCAGGTAATCAGGGTTGCCGTTCCTTAGCTTTTCTATTTTTTTGTCTACCTCTAGGATCAAAGGGTCCTGATACTCCTCTCTGTCGATTACCTCTAAAGCATCATTGTATATTCTAAGGCCGAAGATTATGGACATATCTGTGACAAGGCTCACTAGATTATTAGTCCTGGTCTGTCCTTCGGCATCCAAGTAAGTTACCCTAATTTTTTTGGGTAACAGCAGTGGTGCGAGGTCAAGTACATTGGAGGCGTATCCGGCGTCATACATTCTCAGGAAAAGCCCAAAGAATCTTAAAGCCTTCTCATCTTCTAGGGCATTCAGTACTCCCTCTACCTCTGATTGCAAGCTCTCGCTTAATTCTTGTTGAAGGTCTAACTGGCTCAGGAATTCGCCCAGGTTTGGTTTATTGAAACCTTCAGGTCCGGAACTCATAAACTTATCCTAGCAGACAGTAGTGTATGTATCAAGCTGTAATGAATCTCTTAATGACTTCGGTTGCGAGGGCGGAGTAGGCCTTGGCGCCGGCGGATTGGGCGTCATAATCATGGATGGAGAGTCCATGCGACGGCGCCTCGGATAACCGGATGTTCCTTGGGATCACCGCTTCAAACACTGTATCTTTGAAAAATGCGCGCACTTCGTTTGCCACGTCGCGGCTGAGGTTTGTACGGTTATCGAACATGGTGAGGATCACGCCACCGATTTCAAGCTCTGGGTTCAGTTTAGATTTGACGAGTTTAATCGTGTTCATCAATTGGCCGAGTCCTTCTAGTGCAAAATATTCGCATTGAATTGGGATCAGCATCTTGTCCGCGGCTGTAAGCGCGTTGATAGTCAAAATTCCCAATGAAGGAGGGCAGTCGATGATGATAAGCTCGTAATCCTTTTTCACTTTCGCTAAAGCAGACTTGAGAATGTTCTCGCGAGACATCATATTTACCATTTCCACCTCAGCCCCAGACAATTCGATTCCTGCGGGTAGTACTTCCAAGTTCTCTGTCTGCGATTTAACGATGATTTCGGCGGGCTCAGCAGAGTTTACAAGGAGGTCATAGATGGTCTTTTGGGTACTGTCCTTGCCAGTGATATCCGTTGGACCATCTTTGTGCACATTGATGCTGAGCCCGGAAGTGAGATTTGCTTGAGGATCGAGGTCAACCAAGAGTACTTTATGCCCGGCGTTGGCTAGGTAAACGCCCAAATTTATCACAGTGGTCGTCTTGCCAACGCCACCTTTTTGGTTCATCACACTGAGTATCATTTTTGTACACTAACAGGGCAGAGTGTTTTGGGGGCAGTGTTGTTTGAGCTTATTAAACCGAAAGTGCTGAGCGGCCAATACGTCAAAATTACTTTGCCTTGTAGCCATTCACGTTTAATTTGTCCAATCTCGTTGAACCTAGAATCTAAACTGTTGTTACGGTTATCCCCCATCAAAAAGTAGAACCCTGGATCAATAGTTACTTCTTCACCTTCTGCCAAGTAACTTCCACCATTTGTACGTCTCTCTGGAGGGAGATAGCTTTCCAGCAACCGTTCTCCATTTACGTAAACCCTCCCATCACGAATGCTTACCTTGTCTCCTCCAATGGCGATAACTCTTTTTACAAGAGCTTTTTCTCTGTCTGGTTTCTGGAATACCACGATATCTCCTCGCTGGTAATCTAACCCCATGCTTTGGCCGAACGGGGTAGAACCTAGCCATACGGATAATTTATTCGTGAGCAAAAGCTGAGCGTCTTCGAAGTTGGGGCACATCGAGTAGCCATCAACTTGATTTGGTGTGAGGATAAACAGATACAGAACTATGCAGATGAATAGTGCCACTACAATTGATTGCAGCATATCTACAACTATCCCCCCGCTTCTTTTCGGCTTTGCCGGTTGTTCAAAAAAAGGATTATCAATATTGTCCATTGCTTGATCATTCTACCAGTAGCACTGCTTACCAGCAAATTGGGTAAGTAGGATAAAAGTAGATTAGCTCAAGCTCAGTTTCAGTTCCTTGCCATTTACTCTCTGAACATGTTCGGCTGTACCTGAGACCATTTCAGTAGCTGAGACAGCTGACTTGATGTCTTCTACGCGCTTGGTGAGCACGGCGAGGACTTCTTTGTCTTCGGTATCATAGCTAACTTTCACCTTTTCTCCCTGCTTAAAGCCTTTTTCCTTTCGCAAAGCCTGGATAGAGCGGATGATCTCACGCATCAGACCTTCTTCGGCCAGCTCAGGAGTAAGCTTTGTTTCAAGTCCGATAGCAAGTGTTCCTGATGGACTGACGATCGTTTGGATGGTCTTGCTTTCAGCAAGTTGCGGTACGTCTGCGACTTCGACAACGTTTAGCTCTGCGCAAATGACGTCCTTCATCCAATCCGAAAGATAAACTCCCTCCACATCAGCCGCATAAGTAAATTGCACTTCCAAACGGCTAAGTGGCTGACGGATCTTTAGTCCATGCGTTGTACGTAAGGATTGGCCCAATTCTCCAATACTGCGCACCACTTCCATCTCAGCTAAGATCTGCTTGTAGTTATTCAAAAACGCCATGTCTACAACAGGGAAGTCTGTTAGGTGAACTGACTCTGGTAACTCTGCAAGTTGACTCGCTACCAATTCACGATACATGTATTCGGACACAAATGGGACAAAAGGTGCTGCTAGCTTGGAGATTTCAACCAGTACATAATACAAAGTCTCTAGGGCATCGGTGTCGCCGGCCGCGAAGCGGTCACGCGAGCGGCGGATATACCATTTGGATAACTCATCTACTAATGATTTCAAACTGCGGGACGCTTTTGGAATATCGTAGGTGTCTAGTGCAGCGATTACTTCTCCGATTGTATTTTGCAACTTAGCTAAGATCCAGGCATCGAGCTCATTCTCGATATCATCGAAAGGAATGTGATCCCAAGGGTGCTCGTCGCCCCAAACGTTGCGTTGATTGTATGCCAGTTCCACGCGCGGTTCCCATTCATGGATATTGGCGTAAGTTATCAAGTATGTGAAACAGTTCCAAAGTGGGAGTAAGAATTCTTGAGTTTGTACTTTGGCTGTTGTTTCACTGATTGTGCTGTCTTCTCCGGCCGAGATCGGTGATGTGAAGAAGTTAAACCGTACTGCATCCGCACCACACTTTTCGAGCAGTTCGTGGTAAGGTGCATAGTTTTTCTTACTCTTGCTTTGTTTGGCTCCGTGGTCATCCAAGGTGAAACCGTTTACAATTACATTCTTAAACGACTCCTTGTTCCAGAGCGCAGTAGATATCGCATGGAGAGAGTAAAACCAACCACGTGTCTGATCTACGCCTTCTGCGATGTATTCGGCAGGGAATGTCTGTTCAAATTTTTCTTTATTCTCAAACGGGTAGTGAAATCTTGCAAAAGGCATAGCTCCTGAGTCATACCAGACGTCGATCACATCCGGGATACGATTATAGGTTTCGCCGTCAAGCTCGAAGGTGATGTCGTCTACAAATGGACGATGCGGATCGTCGATCTTCTTGCCTGATAATTTTTCGATTTCAGCGAACGATCCGATCACTTTGATTTTTCCACTCGGGGATTTCCATACAGGCAGAGGGGTTCCCCAGTAACGTAACCTGGAAATTCCCCAATCTTTGATCTCAGCCAACCAGTTCCCAAAGCGACCTTCACCAATATGTTTCGGCGTCCAATTAATCTTGTTGTTGTTGTCTACCAATTCACCGCGGAGTTTGCTCATTGCGATGTACCACGAAGTGATTGGTTTGTAGATCAGAGGGGTGTTTGTACGCCAGCACATTGGCATTTCGTGCTCGTATTTTTCTTCGCGGAAGAGCAGGTCTTTTGTTTTGAGGTCTTCAATGATCTTCGGGTTGGCATCGCGGTAGTTGAGTCCGGCATATGCGGCGACTTCACTGGTGAAGTCGCCTTGATCATCTAGATAGTCAAAACTCTGGATCCCAACCTTTTGAAATACTTCGTTATCCTCGGCGCCGTAAGGGGCCAAATGCACGATTCCGGTTCCGGAATCATCAGTCACATACTCGGCGCCATAAACCTTGTGTGCATTCTCACGTCCAGCATAGAAATCGAATGGGGGAGTATATTCTTTCCCGATCAATTCTTCAGCTTTGATTTCGCCCAATACTTCGTACTTATCTCCTTTGAACACCTCTTCAACCCTCGATTTGGCCATGATATAAGTATTTTCAGCAATAGTCCCTTTGACCTTCACATAAGTCAACTTTGGATTTACAGCTAGACCTAAGTTTCCTGGCATGGTCCAAGGTGTGGTGGTCCATGCTAATAACATGGTTTTAGGATCTTCTTTCAACGGGAATTCTACAGTAACAGCTGGGTCTGTAAATATTTTGTATCCGCCTAGAGCAACTTCGGCGTTAGACAATGAAGTTCCCGCCCGGGTAGAGTAGGGAACCACTTTAAACCCTTCATAAAGCAGACCTTTGTCAAAAAGCTCTTTAAGTGACCACCAGATGGACTCGATAAACTTGGAATCCATAGTGTAGTACTCTTGGCGGTCATTGGTAAGCCGGCCCATACGTTCTTCGAGGTCAATTATTTGACCACGAAACTCGAGCACTGATTCGCGACAGAGTTGGTTAAATTTGGCTACGCCAAACTTCTCGATGTCCTTCTTTTCTTTGAAGCCTAGTTTCTTTTCTACCTCATACTCTACAGGGATTCCCTGACAGTCCCAACCAAGAGAGCGTTCTACACGGTAACCCTGCATCGTCCAGTACCGCGGGATAATATCTTTCATCGCAAACGTCAACATGTGTCCATAATGTGGCTCCCCGTTGGCAGTTATTGGTCCATCATAGAAGGTCTTGGCGTTGTCCATTGGTCTCTGGTCGATGGACCGGTCGAGCACATTTGTGTCTTTCCACCACTTGAGTAGAGCAAGCTCGAGTTCGTTAAAATTGGGTTTGGCAGGTGGTTGGTTGAACATTTTGTTAAGTATTAATTAATAAGCTAAATAGGCATTAATTTATTGGGCAACGAAAAGCCCCGATCATCATTCACGTTGTGAACAATGACCAGGGCTCTAGGAGAGAGCGGTACCACCTGTCTTTATACTCAATTTTACTGCTGTTTCGGGCTTACCCGGAGAGGTCTACTTGATTTCTTCTCTCTAGCTTCTGCAGTGATGGCTGCAGTCAAATGCTTTGGTTGATGAATTTTAACAGAGATGAGGTTATTTATAAACGCCTTGGCGGTGAGAGATATTTGTAACATAAATATTAGTGCCATCAACTGTATAGATGATACGGTATGGCCAAACGCGATAAGAATATCTACCCGACAGTTCCCCCAAAAGTTTTTTGCCAGAGTAAGGGTTTAACTCTATATAAGATACAGCCTTAACGACTCTTTCTTGAACTCTTCTTGGCAGTCTTGTCAGTTGTTTTCTTGCGTTTGCGGTGTAAGTTAGTCGCATAGTCACTTAGTTGGAATCTAGGTGTATTGTTGTCTTTTGATAGTCCGAGCTCTGCATGCACCTCTTCCAGAGTGTAGATTTCTCCGCGCTGTATTTGCGCTTCGGATTCTTTTAGCCTTGCCACAATATCAGGATCCTCGGCTAAGATGGTCATCGTTTCAAGCCAAGATTCGTACTCTTCTATACTCATAAGTACAAGCTTAGGAGTTCCGTGTTCGGATATGAAGTACTGAGAGTCGGAATGGATTATATCTTCCGCTACTTCGAATATTCGCTTACGTGCTTCTGTGATTGTAATTGTTTTAGTTTTTGCCATATGTACATTATAACGTACATATACACCAATGTCTTGCATACAGAATGATAACAATCAAATCTTAACGAATTATTAACTTTGCATATAAGTATGTATAATAAAGCTAGTTAAACAAATCATTATGCAAAAGATTCTTGCTTTAGTTTTTCTTTCTATACTTTTGGTTGGATGCACCCCTCAAACGAGCGGGACAGGGAGTACCAGTTCTTCAAGCTCTACCAGCACAAGTTCTGATGGTAGCGTGGATCCTGTGCAAATAAATCAAGGGGATGTAGATATGGAGGCAACATACCAAGGTAATAGTCAATGGCGGTATGTGCTTGTAACTGTGTTGCCAAACCCTTGTTACGGATTCCGCACGGAGGCGGTCGTTGCCGAGAGCTACCCAGAACAAGTGACTGTGAAGGCGATCAAGGAGACTCCAGCTGCCGGGACGGCTTGTGCTCAAGTGATTGATCGCCGCCAGATTGAGGGTTCTTTTGCTGCTGGTCCACAAGCGAAACTTAGTTTGGAAGTTGTTGTGGAGTAGTCTATGTCGCTACGATTCTTCACTAAGGTAAAATCTCAGCAAAAGGTCGCGGCGGATTTGGTTAAATTGGAGTTGGTTGCCCCATCAAATTTCTCCTTCCTGGCAGGGCAGTTCATGAGTGTCGCGGTGGAGGGTTTTGTGCGACGAAGTTACTCTTTAGCAAATCCACCGCATGAGGCCGAAGTACTTGTAACTTACGTGGATACAACTCCAGGTGGTCCTGGTTCGCGTTTCATGCAGCAGGTCGCTGAGAATCATGAGATAGATCTTTTGGCGCCACTTGGTCATTTCATTTACATCGAAGAGAAGTTTCGCCCGGCTTATTTCTTCGCTACAGGCACTGGTATTGTGCCCTTCATATCTATGATTCGGCACGAGCTAGAGACTGTGAAATCTGGACGTCAGGTTGTACTGCATTACGGTGTGAAGCAAGAAGATCACCTTTTGGAAAAGGCTCTCTGGGAGCGGCTGACGCAGGAGTTTCCAAACTTCGCAGTTCATTTCTACGTCAGCCGCTCCACAGAGTGGGAGGGCAACAAAGGTCGCATGACAGAATTCATTAACCAAGGTATTCCTGCAGATATCGATGCCTACCTTTGCGGCGGTATGCAGATGATCCAGGATGTTGAAGCCCTCCTCTTGGCGCAAGGTGTGCATGGGGGTAATATTTACTACGAACGGTTTTACTAAATTAATCCAAAACGATCTCGTTAAGCCTCAGTTCTCCATACAGGGTGAAGTTTTCCTTCATTTTTCTGATAACTTGGTCTACATAATACTGGTGAAGTCTTTTGGGAATGGAGCGAGAAAGTAAAAGATATACAGTTCTTCTTATGGAAAAATCTTCTGGTAGTTCGGTTAGTGGAGGAACTGGTCTACCTGTTTGGTCATTTATGATCTCCGTTTCTGTAATTCCTTGACCGCCTGCATTAAAAGGGGACAGGTTATTTTCAATCACACCTATGATAGTGTGCTCAAGAGCGTGATGATAATTATTATCTCTGTGTACAGTGCTGTTTTCGAATCCCCCACAACCCATCCACTTGTAGCCATTCTTATTTGCTCTTGCTTGTAATTCCAATTCTAAATTGACAGTTTCACTGTGTAGAATTTCGTATGGAATAATACGGGCAAGTTCTTTTACTAAATGATCGCTCAGACGTATCACTTTTTGTCTGTCTGGGAAGTCTATAGCTTGCAAAGCTTTATAGCTATCAGGAATGGGTAGAGTTTGGTCGTAAAGTTCGCTAAACATATGTAATCTTAACATATATAGGGTATATATGGCGACAACTGTATTTGAAGCTGATATTATAAAATTGTCTTATGATTAAAAAACTGCTGCCATATTTAATCGCAGGCCTTGTGCTGCTTACCCTTGCTTTGCAAATGCGCGGCGTGTTTCAGATCCCTGCTGAGATCTCTGTGCTTGGTTTGTTTAACATTCACCTGTATAGTCTTTGCCTACTCGGAGCTGTGGCTGTTGCTGTGTGGTTGGCGTGGGGAATTATCCCTCAAGATCTAAAGGACAAGATAAATGTGGTAGATTTCCTTTTGTGGATCTTGATTCCTGGGGTTGTTGGGGCGAGGTTGTACCATGTTGTAACTGATTACAATTTGTATACGGAAAACTTAGTTGCAGTCTTTTACATCTGGCAGGGTGGCCTGGGAATAGTCGGTGGTATCTTGGGTGGAGCCGTAGGGGCTTACTTTTACTCTAAAACAAAGGGTATTCGGTTCTCTAGGCTGTTGGCTGTGTTGGCGACTGTGCTACCAGTCGCCCAAGCGGCGGGCAGATTGGGTAATTTATTTAATCAGGAGTTGTATGGCCCGCCTGCAGATTTCCCCTGGGCAATCTACATCAAACCCGAAAACCGCATTGGTGGTTATGAGCCATTTGACTTCTTCCATCCACTGTTTCTGTATGAAATGCTTGCAAATCTAGTGTTGTTCGCAATTTTGTATCGGTTCTACCGCCGGGGTTGGAATGGTTACCGGCTTACTTTCTACTATATTGCAGGTTACGGCGCGATTCGGTTTGCCTTGGATTTCTTCCGCTTGGAAGGCGCTACGGGTGCCTATGGTCTCAGCTATACCCAATGGTTGATCCTGATTTTCTACGCACTGGTTCTGGCATTTGGTGCTGGTTATCAAGTATGGTATAAACGAGAGTATGGCAAGTGGTTTACGAAGGCACAATAAATTACCTAGCAAAATGCAGAATCCTGAATTCAAACAAAAATTCGATGTAATGGTTGAAAGTGCCGAGAAGATCTTGGTGACGACTCACGAGAAGCCTGATCCTGATGCGATCGGCTGTGTGTTGGCGGTGAGAGAATATTTAGTTAGTAATTTCTCGGGCAAAGAAGTGCAAGTAACCATCTCTGGTGCTAAGACAAAAGCATGGGATTTTTTATCTATGGCCAAGCACATAGTTTGGGTGGAGGATGTTTTTGCCGAGCTTGAGAAGTTCGATTTAGCAATATTTTTAGATGCCTCACAACTTTCAAGGTTTACACCAAACGAGCCACCAGAGAAACTAGACATCAAGAGCATCTGCATTGATCATCATAGTAATGAGCCAGACAATTTTGACTTAATATTTCTAGACAGTACGGCAGTTTCTGCTTCAGAGTTGGTTTATGAAGCATTATTTCAAGACTCTGAAGAACTTTCGAAGGAGGTTGCTGAGATCATAATGACTGGAATTATTGGTGATTCGGGTAGTTTTCGATTCGTAGGACCTCGCAATGTGAGAGTATTGAGTACTGCGCGTGAGCTAGTTGAAAGAGCTCAGCTCGAAATTAAACCCGTAGTCTTGAACACCATAAAAATAGACAGACAACAGTTTGAATTGATGCAGATTTTGGTGAAGAATATTTACTTCGTAGAAGCTGCAAACGGTATCCCTGCATTTGTCTACTCTTATTTTCCCAAAGAAGTGCTCAACAGCGGGGTAGAAATGCAGCTAATTAAACTTACCAAAAACTCTTTCTTATTCGATTATATAGGTAAAGTTACTGGCTATGACTGGGGTTTTGTCGCTAATCCGCAATCTGAAACTGTGTGGGGAATTTCTTTCCGTTCAGGCCCGGGTGGACCAAACGTCAAACTATTAACGAATAAACTAAACGGCGGTGGACATATATTTGCCGCGGGTGGAGAGATTGAAGTTGATTCAGGACTTGGAGCGGAAGCTGTGTGCGAGAAGGTGATTTCAGTAATTCGAGAAGGTGTAGAAATAATGACACAATAATTCGGTAGTTCCCAGGTATTGTTGTATAATCAAGTGGAGTTGAAATGCAGAAATTCGGCGCTACTGCGGGGTAATTAGTTTCTAATTATTACGATGGAGGTTCGCCGCCCTCCCTGCTCCAGATAAGAGTAAACCCTTTCATATCTTTCTTCCTTCTTCTGAAAGCGGTTACAAGATGTAACTCATTTTCTTTCTTGTTTTCTTCTATTGCAAGTAGGTAAAGCTGATCCTTATAGGTGTGCGTAAAAACTAAATCTGCTGTGCGTCCAGGTTTATTCAAGTATACAGCATCGGGATTGCTTATCATGGCTCGTAAGCGTTTTATGAGGACCAAGTAATCTGAAAGTGGGCGTTTGTCATAAATGTGCTTGAGTGTTTTTGTACTCAGGATAAGGACAGTATCTCTAAAGTAGAGCTTTCGATTTATATAAAGATTCAAAGCTAAAATTGCGAATGACTTCACTGTAATGAAAACTTGGGGTGCAGTTTCAGCAACATACCTATTGTGGATTGTAATCGGTCGAGAAAATCTTTGCCTCATCCAGATATAGTACTGGGCAGTTATTAATTTTTTATTAACTTCACAAACATGTAAGGTATAATTTCGCATGCAAGGTAAAATAAAAACGCTTTTTATCGGGACAGGGGAGTTTGCCGTGCCGGTGTTGAAGAGTTTGGTGGGCTTGGAGCTGGTGGATTTGGTCGGAGTGGTGACGCAACCCGACAAGCCCGCAGGTCGTAAACAGGAGTTGACACCAGGGCCTTTGAAAAAGGCCCTACAAGAAATTCCAGACTTGGGAAACGTACAACTTTTCCAACCCGAGAAGCTACGCGAGGCCGCCGACGATATTATGTCTCAAACTTCGCCAGAGTTAATTGTCGTGGCGGCCTACGGTCAGATGATCCCAAACAGCATGCTAAATACCCCGAAACATAAATGTTTGAATTTGCACGGTTCATTACTCCCACAACTCCGTGGTGCCGTTCCTGTGCAAATGGCTATTTTACAAGGGCTATCCGAAACCGGGGTGACGATCCAACAAATGGTGAAGGAGCTAGATGCTGGACCGATTCTGACGACAGTAGATTGCGAGATCTCGCCAAGTGAAACCGCAGAATCGCTTATGAAGAAGCTGGCTGACTTGGGTGCTGCATTGCTCGTGGAAACTTTACCTCGCTGGGTAGCTGGTGAGATTCAGCCCCAAGAGCAAGACCACTCCCAAGCGACCTTCTGTTACCAGGCTGACATCGCCAAAGAGAAGGCTGAAATTCGCTTTGAGACCCCGCTAGAACAGGTGGAAAGAATGGTGAGAGCTTTCTACCCCTGGCCAGTGGCCTGGGCGAAATTAGATGCGCAGGAGGGGAAAGCCTTAAAAATCTTCAAAGCCCGAATCGAGCAAGAGTTAAAGTTTAAATCAAACGAACTAGAGATACGAAGAGATGGTAAGAGATTGTTTCTAACATTGCAGAATGGCGTCTTAGAATTATTAGAAGTTCAGTTGGAGGGGAAACAAAGGCTGGGAGCTTTGGACTATCTCTGGCTAGTTAATGCTAAATGAATTGACTACTTGCATGTAAGCTTGTAGATGTTGTGAAAATAATGCGGGTACGGCAAAATATTGGATGGAGTAGACCTCTCCATCCTTAACTATTATAGTGACTTTTTGTTGAAGAGTTCTTCCGGCAGGTTCTGTGTAAGAATATGTAAACGAAGGATAGTCCTGTTTCCCCGAGGTAATTTGCTCTAGGTCAATTAACTTAAAATCTGCAAGGTTTTCACTGTGATAGTCTATTTCGCTATTAGCATAGGCTTCCGCAGAGTTATCTATGGTGGGGAGATCGGATTTATAAACTGCAATTACTCCGGCGGATTCTATAGCTGTTCCTGTGATTAGGGTAACACTTGCCTCACCCTGTAAAGCAGCTTGTAAATTCCAATTTAGAGGGTATTCGAATGTGTAGTACTCATTGCCAAATGTTCTTGGTCGATTTAGTAAAAATATCATGCCAACAACCAACAACCCGACAACTAGGGCTATCCCGATAAGCATGGAGTTCTTCTTGTTTGGCAGTTTTATATTTATATACCCCATAATTACCTTTATAATAATATTAACCTCTAGGAATTACTGTCGCGTCTTTGGGCAGGCAGAGCGATTGTTCCGAGCTACACACTCCCTCTTCCACGCAGTTGGATTCGACATCTGTTGCTTTTCTACACTCTAAACCCCAGTCACATTGATTATTGTTCTGATCACAAACGCTTCCGTAAGGCAAAAATTTTACACATATGTCACCCACACATTTGTTATCTGGCTCCTCACAGTATCTGTCACTACCGGAGCATTTCCCGCCTGTTTTAATAGGAATAAATGGCAGGTAGTCTGCCTCTGAAGCATCATCGGTGATTGGCACAGCTATAAGTCCATTTTGGGCAACAACACATTTACCAATACGATTAACCCAGTCATTCTCTGCGCCGATAGTTTGTATGGCGACTATTTGCCCTCTAAGAGTACAACCCAAGGTAAAGTTTCCGGTTTGAGGCTCCTCTGTACCTGCAGTCTGGCATGTATTATTTAGACACACTAACCCACTCCCGCAAGCGGCGGAATTAGGACAATATATTCCTTCACGGGCTTTACAGGTAGATACTGGGTAAGATATCCCGTTTGCAAGCGTTTTTGTCTCTGTGACGCAGCTACCACTTATGCAGGAGTTTATTTCTTCGTCTGGTATGCAGTTTCCGCCTGGCATGATATAGGAAACTGCAGAGGTGCAAGTAGGGTTTTTTATAGTTTGAGGGAAAAGTGTGACCTCATATTGCCCCGTGTCTGGGTTAAGGTACCTGATTGGGTTTTCGCGACAGATTTCAGAGGGCACTACACCACAGCTTCCGGTTGATGTATACCCAATAACATCACCTGCTTCTTTGTTCGCACACTTCCCATCTGGGTCTAGATCATTAGTAGTAGCCTGGTTGGCCGTACCTCTTATTGGTATTGGAAACCTATAATCGTTAGTTACTGTTTCCATGCCGATGCTTTGACTTTTTTTGACACAAAGCCTATCGCTTTTACACTCATATGTACTATCACTACACCGTTTCCCACTACCTCCGCACTCCACACCTGTCGGAGCTTTCACTTGTTTTGATAAACGGCCTGTATAAATATTCTGTTGAACAGTCGGATTTTCAGCAGGGGGATTAACAGGGTTAGGATCACTTGAGATCTCATCACACCTACCACCAACACAAGTTAGGCCAGACCGACAACTGGAGTCTCCCACGCATTTTGAACCAACATTTCCTTGCCCAGTACCCACACACTTACAAGCAGTATTGCATACACAGTTAGAATCAGTAGAGTCTCCCGGTCTCAAGCCATTGCAAATATCTCCGGGAACACTACACGCAGGATTCTCAGCTGGTGGTGGAGGTGTAGGGGTAGGTTTAGGAGGCTCTGGGTTACTCTTGAAAGGCACGCAAGCACAGGCGTTAGGATTCGTACTTGTTGCAGACCTCACACAACGGCAGATATCTCCGGGGGTTTGGTTAATCTGGCTACAATTGCGTGCATTGCCTGGCCCGGAGCATGTATTTCCATCACCTGGAGGAGGGTTTGTAGGATTGTCACAGGTTTGGGCATATGGTCCTGTAGTAGGAATACAGCCCTTATCTGGGCACCATATCTCGTAATGTGGTGGTTCTACGCGACAACCATGTTCATCCACTACTGAAATATCTACAAAGCTACTTAGAAACCCATTAGAGACTGCGAGAAGCAGTGCACTCACTGCTAGGGTGATAACAAGAAGGATTAAAGCAACGTTACGTTTAAAGTTAGCCATATTCGGACTGAAGCTACTCTAAACATTTTTAAATGTCGTGTCAACAGGGGTTTTTACGAAACCCCTAATTTCGTGCGGATGGCTTGCTCAGCAAGCTTTGGATTGGCCTGCCCTTTGGTAGCCTTCATCACCTGGCCGACAAGAGCATTGATCGCATTAGGATTTTTTGCCAGGGAATCGACAAGTTTCTGATTATTTACAATTACCTCATCCACAATCTTTTCTAGTGCTCCGGAATCAGAGATCTGTTCCAAACCCTGAGATTTCACGATCTCCTCAGCCCTCCCACCACTTTCAAACATCTCCTCCAAAACCTTTTTCACAATCGTCCCAGATATCTTGTTCTCAGCCACACTTTCAACCAAGAAAATCAGATCTGTTGGGGAAACGGGCAGTTCGGCGACGGAGACACCCTTCTTTTCCATCAAACCTGACACGTCGCCGATAAACCATTTCACAGCCTGCTTCAACTTTTCAGCTGCTAAGTCTTTGCTTAGCAAATCAATCCAATCACCCTTGTCACGTTGTTCAACCAAGATCTCTGCCTGTTCAAGCTCCAAACCCCAGTCGTGGACGTAACGGTCGCGGCGAGCGGCAGGCAACTCTGGCAATTCAGACCTAATCTCCGCGAGCCACTCGTCAGAAATATAAATCGGAGGGATATCTGGCTCTGGGAAATATCTGTAATCGTCCTCTGTCTCTTTGAGACGCTGAGACACTGTAGCCCCAGACATATCTCGAATCCCTCTAGTCTCAGCCACCACCTTCTCCCCCTTAGCCAAAATCTCTGATTGGCGCTTAACTTCAAACTGCAAGACTTTTTCCAGCACAGAGATAGAGCCAATATTCTTTACCTCCACTTTGTAGTTAGGCAGCTTACCGTCTGGCTCATTTGTACGTACAGAAATATTTAATTCAAAGCGCATCTGACCTTTTTGCATTTCAGCATCACTGATCCCGACGTACTGCACAGTCTGCTTCAATAGTTTGGCAAATGCAGTAACTTCCTTTAACTCCTGAAAGTCTGGCTCCGTCACGATCTCAATCAAAGGGACACCAGCTTTGTTATAGTCCAAAAGCGTGCCATCGTCTGTGTGGATGCTTTTACCTGTATCTTCCTCAATATGCACGCGACGAATGCGGATGCGTCGTGCATCCCCCTCTACATCGATTTCTAAGTACCCATCGTGACCGACGGGGTAATCGTACTGCGAGATCTGGTAGCCCTTTGGTAAATCCGGGTAAAAGTAGTTTTTGCGGTCGAATTTAGTTTTCTGATTTATCTGACAATTCAAAGCCAAAGAAATGGCAATACATTTACGGATAGCCTCCTCGTTTGGCACAGGCATCGCTCCCGGAAGTCCGAGAGACACAGGGTCTACATGCGAGTTTGGTTCGTCTGCAAAGTATTCTGCAGAAACCGGACTAAACATCTTGGATTTTGTTTTGGCCTGAACGTGAATTTCAAGACCGATTACTGGTTGCGCCATAACGATTTATGATATAATTACTTATCACGATGGTAGGACTACCAAAGGAAGATGTCGATCTCCGCGGGAATGCCTACCTTTTTTTACGCCTTTTTTACCTTTTCCACCTTTCCTTTAGCGTTGCTGATAGGTGCAATATAGTCAGCAAAACGCCTCAGCAAGGAAGAGTATCTCTGATTTGGAGTAATAACTTTACCCAACTTCTCTTGGTCTTCTAAATATTCAATCAAGCAGTGAAAATCCCCATCTCCCGACACAATGATAGCCTTATCATATTTGGGGTAGTGGATCATTGTGTGCAAAACAAGCTCAGCATCAACATTTCCCTTTACCTCTACTGTCTTTCCTTTCTTGATTTCAAGTATAGGTTTGAAAACTAAGATATACCCAACCCTCTGTAGGTAAGAGTATAGAACACTATTACCAGGAATAAAACCAATAAATAGGTACGCTTGCTCCACTCCGTACTTACCTCGCAGGTATTTACGAAATCTACCAAAATCTAACTCCCAACCGGCTTGCTTCACGCCTTTGTAAAGATTTTGGCTATCAATAAAAGCGTAGGTATTTTTTTGCTTAGTAGAATCTTTCATCCTAATTTGTACAATTTTGAGCAATCATAAATAACTTCTCTTCTTCAAACCTATTTGTCATGATCTGGAAGCCGATAGGCAAACCTTCACTGTTGGTGCCGCACTTCACGCTGATCGCTGGGCAACCAGTGAGGTTTGCCGTCACCGTATAAATGTCCATCAAATACATGGCCAACGGGTCATCAGATTTCTCGCCAATCTTTGGCGCTACACAAGGAGCCGTTGGCCCGACAACTGCATCTACATCTTTGAATGCGTCAGTCACTTGCTGAGTCAACTTCGCTCTCACTTTGGCTGCTGTTTTGTAGAACGCATCAGCATAACCCGCAGATAGCGCGTAAGTTCCGATCATAATTCTGCGCTTCACTTCTGGCTCAAAAAACTGGCCGCGGCCTTTCATCATATTCTCGTGGTAATCTTCAGAAACTTTTGGACCGAATCTCACACCGTCATAGCGGGCCATGTTTGAAGAGATTTCAGCCGGAACGAGTACATAGTACACGGCAAGACCGATTGGTAACAAAGGAATAGAGATATCCACAATTTCAGCACCTTGCTCTTTCAAGTTCTCAATCGCTGTTTGAACTTTTTCTCTCACTTCATCATCCAAGCCTTCAGCAAAATATTCTTTGGGCACACCAATCCGCATACCTTTGACGCTAGATTTCTGCGCGGCGGCTGTATAGTCTGGCACAGGGTGATCATAAGTTGTGGCATCGAGGGGATCTTTGCCGGCTAGGATAGTCTCAACGTAGGCGACATCGTTAACTGAGTCAGCAAAGATCCCCACAGTGTCAAAAGACGAAGCCATCGCAATCAGTCCATACCGAGAATTTCGACCATAGGTCGGTTTGAAACCTACTGTACCTACAAAACTAGCTGGTTCGCGTACTGAGCCTCCGGTGTCCGTTCCCAAGGAGAATAGACCGATCCCGGCGGCCGCGGCCGCGGCCGCCCCTGAGCTGGACCCGCCAGGCACTCTACTCTTATCCACCGGATTCAACGCGGGTCCATAACCTGAGTTTTCTCCGCTTCCTCCAAACGCAAATGGATCACAGTTTGTTTTGCCAATGATGATTGCGCCTTCTGCTTCGATCTTCTTCACAACCGTAGCCGAGTAAGGCGCGATAAAATCTTTGAGATACTGTGAGCCAGCAGTCGTTCTAACCCCTTCGGTCATGATCACATCTTTCACCGTACAAGGGACCCCTGCTAGCGTGCCCACCTCTTCACCTGCCGCAATTTTGCGATCTATCTCACGTGCCTTCTCGATTGCTTCTTCAATCACAGTTGTAAAAGCATTGAGCTCTTTACCCAAAGTCTTGGCTTTTTCAATGTGTTCGCGAACTAGCTGTTCAGAAGACAGTTCTTTAGATTTAATTTTGTTTACAACTTCTGAGATTAACATTATCTTAGAACTTAGAATTTAAATTCTGACTACTCCTCACCTCCTACAATCTTACTTGTTTTAAAGCTTGAACCTTCAGACCGTCCTTCTGTTGCATTGATTGTAATTTTATCCTTAGCAATCGGTGCGCCGGCCTCATCTTTGCGTAAAACTGGACCTGCAAAATCTGCCACATGAGTTGTATCTGTGACATCTGAAATATCTATATCTTTGAGCTGGGAAACATAATCCAAGATGGAGCTAATCTCTCCGGCATACTTATCCAACTCTTCATCTGTGAGATCCAATTTGGCCAGCAAAGCGATGCGGCGAACTTCTTCACGGGTAAGTTTCATACCAGGGAATGATAGCGCAGGAAGGAGATCTTGAGCAACTTTAGAGCTCAGACTTACTTTTACCTAGAATCGAATCGCATACTACACGTATATATCCCAGAGATATTACAGTGAAATTTCTTCAAACCTTTGTGGAATATGCGGATGGTCTATCCCCTCTTGTTCAAAACGTTGCTTGAGAGCCTCAGCCGACTCCGGCTCAGCATGCACCAGCATAATTTTCTTCAACCTCGGAGAGTTATAGCGTTTTACCCAGGCAATATAATCATTCGTATCTCCATGAGCAGAAAAACCAGTCAAATGCACAATTTTCGCTCTCACCTGAACCAATTTATCCTCAACTACTATCTCCTTCACACCATCCACAAGTTGACGCCCGATAGTCCCCTCTGCCTGATAGCCAACAAAGATAACAGTATTCTTGGAGTTGCCCAAGTTTGTAACCAAATGCTCAAGAATACGGCCGCCATCAGCCATTCCACTACCCGCCATAATAATTTGGCCTGGCCGACGAGAAATCTTTTGTGACTGTCTAAAATTCGAAACCCAATGCAATTCTTCGAAGTCAAACAAAGAATCCTCAGCATGATCCAAAGCTTCGTGATAAATCTGAGTGACGCGCTGGGCCATTGGACTATCTAGCCACACAGGAACATCACTGCCCAGCGCGCCAGATTGTTTAGCCAGTTTAAAATCATTCAAAAGCTCTTGGGTACGTTGCACCGCAAAACAAGGAATAAACACACTTCCCCCTCGCTCCAGAGTCTCATTTACAGCATTGATCAATTCT
>JAEUSD010000012.1 GCA_016788825.1 Candidatus Doudnabacteria bacterium
CACACCATAAACTTCCACAGATAATTCGGCAAAGGTTTCTACCCTTGGCCTTCCGACCCTTAATTGCTTCAGTTTTTCAGTGAAAAATTGCACAGCTTTGTCTAGCTCACTACTCAGCTGTGTTTGGTTGTACAGTGCCATTGGCTTGTAATTTATTCCGAAATTGTATCCTGTTCCTTGTGTTCTGCAAAGGTGATCGGATTTCCTAGTTTAAACCTCACAAAGCGTGTGATCTGAACCTTCTCTCCAATCTTAGCCAACACTTCGTTTAGGTAATCTTCTACTTTTTTGCTTTCATCTGAGAATAGTTGCTGCTTCAGGAGCACACGCTCAGCATAGAACTTCTCTAGCTTGCCTTGTAAGATCTTTTCAGCAATCTCGGCAGGTTTACCTTCCACATCTTTCTGGAACACAGCTTTCTCTGCATCTACGATCTCAGCTGGAATCTCTTCAGGAGTGACATACTCTGGATCAGTAGCTGCAATATGCAATGCAATATCTTTTGCAAACTTCTGCATATCAGGGCTCTTGGAAGCAAAATCTGTCTCCGATGCAATTTCCACAACAACCACCAATCGGCTGTCATTGTGTATATATGTTCCCAAGATACCGTTTGATGCTTGTTTCCCAGCTCTCTTTGCTCCCTTAGCGACCCCCTGCTCTCGCAAGTACTGGATAGCAGCCTTCATGTCTCCCTTGGAATGCTCCAAAGCAGCCTTCACTGCGCCTACACCTGCACCTGTTTGGGTTCTCAACTCTTTTATTTGTTCTACTGTAATTTCCATTTTTTGTTTTTTTAAGATTTACTATTCAGTTTATCACAACATTCTTACTTCTTAGCAGGTTTTGCTTTCGAAGATTTCTTTGCTGCTGGAGCCTTCTTAGTAGCCGATGCTTTGTCATCTCCTGCTACTGCCTGCTCTTTTGCTAACTCCAATATACCCTTGCCTGCTGATTTAGATGGTTTTCTCACAGGTTTGGCACCTGGTTGAGCAGTTACAACAACTGGTTTTTCATCAGCCGTTTCAATCGATACAAGCTCTGGAGCCTCAACTTCTGATACCTTTCTCATCTTCACTTCCACTTCGCTGTAATCTTTAAGCTCATGCTTTACACCTTTGCCTGCATTACCTTCCAAAACAGCATCTGCCAAAACGCTAATCACCATCTCTATCGCCTTCAAAGCATCGTCGTTTCCAGGAATACAATAGTCAAGCATAGCTGGATCACAGTTTGTATCTGCTAGTGCAATCAAAGGAAGATTCAACCTGCGGCATTCACGAACAGCGACTATTTCGAACTTAGGATCGATTACAACAACAGCAACTGGCTTTGCGGTAAGTTTCTTGATCCCTCCATAAAGTCTGTCTAGACGCTGCCATTCTACTTTCATTCTTGAGACTTCGTATTTTGTACGTCCTTCTACACCTTCTTCAAACATCTTTTCTAATTCTAATAGTCTGTGTAGGCTTCGTTGCGACATCTTAAAGTTTGTCAACATTCCTCCTGGCCACCTGTCGACAATGAAGTGAGCACCGGCACGCATTGCATGCTCTTTAACCAAACTAGCAGCTTGACGCTTTGTACCTACAAATACAACTTCTCCTGTGGCTGCAACTTTGGTCAAGAAATCTGCGGCTTCTTTTAGCGCTGCTTGTGTTTGAGCAATATCTACTACGTGAATGCCGTTCTTCTCTCCCCAGATGTACTTAGACATGCGTGGGTTCCAACGACTAACACTATGGCCGAACTGTAAACCAGTCGACAAAATTTCCTTTGCGGAAGGGATTTTAACTGACATTATCCTTTATTTAATAATTAAGCTTCCATAGGTTGTACCCTCACGGGCAAGGATTTTTGAAGACCTATGGGTTGGATTTGGTAGATTATAGCAAAAGCCACACACATTTAACCAGCAGGTTGCGCAGATGTTACTTATTTTTTCTTTCTGGGGCCTTTTGACTTTCTTCTTCGTGGGGAAGACTTAGCTGCCCCGCCGTCCTTTTTTATCCTGATGATATCTTTAACTTCTGGGTAGTCAGGGTGAGCCCAGAAGGGACCAAACCTACCCGATTTCAACAAGTACTCCCTGCCGTCCTCAGTTTTAGGAGCTTCTCCAAACATCTCGGTACGCTTAGCCGGTGTTAGTTCTAGCGGCTTAGCATCCTTAACTTTTGGATAATCGGGATGAGCCCAGAATTCACCGAATCGACCTTTGCGCAGTAGATACTTACGGCCGTCATCGGTAACTGGGGCTGGCATATACATGTCCAAAAACTCTTTGGTGTCGGCCTTAGCTTCCAGATCAGCCAAGCTCTTTCCATCTATGTCCAAGATTCCCTTGCATTTTGGGAAATCACTACAACTGAGAAACCTACCATTTTTGCCCAATTTAACCACCATTCGTTTACCGCAAACAGGACAGTCTTTGTCACTCTTACCTAGCGTCGTATAGTCACCGCGCGCAATCGCATCTTCTTGCTTATCCAAATTACTTGCGAATGGCTTATAGAACGACGCCAACATTTTCTGCCAATCTAAGTCCCCATTTGCAACATCATCCAGTTGATTCTCCATATCCGCCGTAAAGTTTACATTTATGATATCGCCAAAGTGATCAGTCAGTAGCTTAGTAACCACGATGCCGTAATCTGTGGGCTTGAAATATGCGCCCAACTTTTCTACATAATCGCGCCCCTGAATTGTTTGCATGATTGGGGCATAAGTAGATGGGCGCCCAATCCCCAAGCGTTCAAGTTCTTTGATCAAACTAGCTTCTGAGTAGCGCGGCGGCGGCTGTGTGAAGTGTTGTAGGGCGTTGATCTTTTCCGGGAAGACTTCCTGACCAACCTCTACTACAGGTAAGACGTTATCTTTTTGGTCTCTTTCTGGAAGCACTTTCAGAAAACCAGGAAATCTTACCTTTCGAGAGGTACCCTGAAATACATAGCCTGCAACCTCGAGCTTAATTGTTTGTTGGTCATATACTGCAGGATTCATTTGAGACGCTACAGTCCTTTCCCATATCAAGTCATATACTCTGGCAACTTCTCCAGTTATTCCAAGGGAACTTGAAGATTTAGCTATGTTGGTTGGACGGATAGCTTCATGTGCCTCTTGAGCTACTTTAGCTTTCGACTTATAAAAGGGAGGTTTCTCTGGTACATACTCGTCACCATAATTTTTAGCTATATATTTTCTCACCGACGCAATCGCTTGATTGGAAAGGTGGATAGAGTCAGTACGCATATAAGTGATATATCCTTTCTCGTATAGTTCTTGGGCAACACGCATCACTCTACTTGCAGACATCTTTAAGCGATTTACGCCTGCCTGTTGCAACAGGCTTGTAGAGAAAGGGCTATCTGGGTTTTTTCTCACTTGACCCAATTCATTGCTAATAACTCGCCACTCATTGTCCGAAATCTTATCCAACATCTTCTTCACATCTGATTCCTTGGCAAGAATTACTTTCTCTCCATTCTGAAGTCCTAGAAGCTTGAATTGCAAAACAGCTGCTTCACTCCCCTCCTCTGCCTGCTCAGCACCGCCATCCTTTTCTAACCTAATTATTCCAATATCTGGTTTGCCTTGTTTTGTAATACTAACAGCGGCCGAAACATCCCAGTACTCTTCGGGAACAAATTTATCTCTTTCGGCCTCACGCTCTACGATAAGTCTCAAAGCGACCGACTGAACGCGTCCCGCAGAAAGTCCAAATCTAATCTTCTTCCACAGCAACGGCGACAACTTATACCCAACCAACCTATCCAGCACTCTGCGAGCTTGCTGCGCATTTACTAGGCTCATATCTATCTCTCGCGGCGAGGCGATAGCCTGATTAACAGCTTCCTCAGTTATCTCATTAAATACAATGCGTTTGAAAGGTTTAGCTAACTTCTTTCCCCCTGCGGATATCAACTTCAGCTCTTTGGCTATATGCCAGGCTATCGCCTCGCCTTCCCTATCTGGGTCGAGTGCCAATAGTACTTCATCTGCAGGTTTAATTGCCTGGGTGAGTTCTTTTACGACTAGGGGTTTACTAACTTGGTAATCAATTGAAAAGTTTTTATCCACATCAACACCCAAACCAGACTTAGGCAAGTCCACCACATGCCCTTTGGAGGCCTTCACTTTATAATGACTCCCGAGGTATTTTTCTATTGTTTTGGCCTTCGAGGGCGACTCGACAATAACTAGTTTCATATGCAAGTATATTGGCCATTTTCTGTCTGTTCGATCAGTCCAGAGATGGTTAATTCTGTGAGCAACGATAAAGCATCGGGCAAAGATCTGTCAAATCGCACGACAACCTCATCTAAGTTGATAGGCGAGTTTTGTATTTGTTTGTATAGGTTTTGAGCAGCATCAGATAAATTAGCCAGCACTTCTCTGTCTACTAAATGAAGCTGCTGTCCTTCAGCAGCCCTTTCATAGCTAAAATTCGGGAGAATATCGTTTGGAGATAAGGATAATGCCGCTACACCATCCCTGATCAAATTATTACATCCTTTACTCAGATCTTGGTCAATGCCCGCAGGTATCGCATACACTTCTCGTCCATAATCAAATGCGCACTTAGCGGTGATAGCCGCCCCACTCTTACTCCCAGCCATTGTGATCAATGTAAACTCTCCTAACCCGGCAATAATCCTATTGCGCATGGCAAACATCCCCTTGTGAAATAACTTTCCGGGAAATTGCTCTGAAACTAAAATTCCCCCACTTCGGATTACATCTTCAGCCAACCTGCCATTACCTGCTAGCGGGTTTGATCTGAGATCACAGGGCAAAACTGCAACTGTCGCTCCTCCATTTCGAATACATTCTTCATGAGCCAAGGTATCAACACCAAATGCCAACCCACTAACCACAGCGTAACCATTGTCTACAAGTGATTTTGTATACAATCTCGTAACTTTTTCTCCATAGGTATTTACCTTTCGGCTACCCACAACAGCTACTTGCTTTCGCTTCAGAACTTGTCTATTACCTTTATAATAAAGTACGGGTGGAGCATCTGGGATAGCTGCCAAAGAAGGGGGATAATCCTCCTCCCAGATACATAAGTATTCCTGTTCGTGGAGTTGTGACCAGTCTGGAATCGATAATTCTCCTAGTTGAGCTAACCTGCCCTCCTCATAGGCTGCGTGAACACCCTCTATTCCATTAAACTCTTCCATAATCCTCCGGAAAGAAAGCGCCCCTACGCCCTTGCAAAGCGACAAACTCACTGTGAATTCTCTAAGCTCATCCTTCACAGCCGGGATAGAAGTCATTGAATAAACAGTTTGCAAACTGCATCATTATCTCACTCGCATACCACCCACCTCCACCCAAGCCAATTGCTATTGCGAAAGCGTACTTGCGACCGTTGTAGTCAAATGTCCCGATCAACCAACCGTTTACTTTTTCTACCAATACCCCCCCTTCGTACACGAACGCCTGTGCAGATCCACTCTTCCCAGTAAATTCTCCCGGCATGTTGTGCAGATGCCAATAAGCAGTGCCCTCTGGAGAGGTGACTACTTCTCTCATTCCTTCTGCGATCAGAGCAACAGTCTCAGGTTTTATCTCAACCTTACGCAACACTTCTGTAAAGTCTTCTTTAAGAACCCGTCCTTCCTGATCTTGCACCTGCCTTACGTATAAAGGCTTGTAATAGTTACCACCGTTGTAGATTGTGGCTACCGCCATTGCCATCTGCAAAGGGGTAACAACTGTAAAACCCTGCCCGATGACCGCATTACACGCATCGCCTACATACCACTTTTCTTTAAAAGTTGTCTCTTTGTAGGCAGGTGAAGCGACAACACCAGCTGCCTCCAAGTCCAGACCGCTACCCGTAACCGTACCTATCCCCAACTCCTGAGCAGATGCTACAAACCTATCAAACCCAAGCTCTGCAGACAGCTTCATGATATTCTCGCAGAAAAAGATATTACTCGACCTTGTAAGTGCACGCGTAATATCTAGATCACCAAGATAGTACTTCCCAAACTCACAAAAAGGGAATCCTGCAGATATCTGCATGCATCCTGTGGAAAAGACATGTGTATTTGAATCAATAATCCCGTTTTGCAGCAATCCATACGCTGTTATCACTTTGAAGCTAGATCCAGGCGCAAGCTGTGAGCTAGCCACCTTGTCAATAAGTGGTTGACGTCTATCGGAGAGTAACTCCTGGTATTTGGCAACCGTCATTCCCTGTGTGAAAAGATTTGGATCAAAGTCCGGATAACCGACATGAGCCCAAACCTCCCCATTGCTCACATCAACTATTACTGCAGCACCTGACTGCGCACCCAGTCTTTCTACCTGACGGGCAACAAGATTGCGCATAGCGATTTGCCACCGAATATCTATAGTACTCACAACATTGTTGCCAGGGGTTTCAGCCACTGTCCTTACTCCCCCATCAGTTTCTCTGACTAGTCGACCAGGTTGACCTTTCAACTCATCCTGCCAAATCTTCTCTAGTCTGTATTTTCCGACAATATCTGTCGGAGCAGCACCCGCTTTGACATCTAATTCCGTAGCTAAACCTGTGTAACCAAGCACATGTCCCAAGTACGCACCATACAAATAATCTCGAACATGTGTGGCCTTGAAAGATACCGGGAATTCCTCCAGAGCCCCCTCCATGACAAGCTTCTCAGTCTGAGAGACCCCTGCAACTAGTAACAATAATGTATCGTTGTCCCTTAGTAATTCAAAATTATTCTTAATACTGGCTCTATCAACAACCCTCACCTCTTCCATCTTACTTAATAAATCATCCAGGGTATCTGAAGTAACCCCCTTAGTGCGTAGATATAATGAGTAAGCCAACTCATTCTTTACTAATCTCACCCCATTACGATCATAAAACAATCCCCGCGGGGGGACGATTTCTTCCTGGGCAACGAAATTCCTCTCGGCCTCTACTAGCCTCTGTCCTCCGTTTAGTTGTACAACCAACGTGGCTCCTACCAAGACCAAAAAGAGTCCCAAGGTCAGTAGCCGAAAATACCCCGTACGGGAGAAAGCAAAAGCTCCTACAGCATCAGCGGGCATTGTAAGCACCTTTGTGATATCTAGTTTTACGGCCATGTAGATCAGTGTAAATAAGAGCGTGTTTGCATTTCCCTACGTACATATAGTGCTGCTAGCCAAACCAGTCCAGTGTTTACCACAGCCGCCACTACATATGTTGGCAGAGGAATAGAATTTTGAAACACAGATAAGCATATCAACCAAATGTTAACGAATCCTAAACTCATACCCCACCACATCTGACCAAAACCCTTGGCCAGTCGAGCAAGGAGCACAACAGAAAAAATTAAAAATGCTAGTTGACCAGGGTTAATCACTAAAGAAACCGACACTGCAACTGAGGATGTAACCACTAACCAGCTGGCTGGCCAAGACTGATGAATTGAGAAATATGCCCAACTAAACATTGGGAGTAGATAAAAGATACCGCCTAATGCTGTCTGATGAAGCAAGAAATCTGCCAGGCCGAGCACAAGTAGAACTAGTATTATCCTCATTGTCTTATAATTAAGGCGTAAGTAAGATCTGTCAAAGCTAACGGTGCATCCACTACGACCGTCCACAGCGGATCGGCTGCTGTTCCCTCAATACTGAGCACTTTACCTACCATGTACATAGATACAGAGTCAGCGGCAGAGGAATTGAGGTAGATATAGTCGCCAATGCCAATCCCGGCTGTTGATGACACCTCTTTTATCACCAAGCCTGCGCCAGAAACACCTCGCAATTTGCCTAACGTGGAGGAGCCACCGATTCGGACTACTTCGTCAGTATCTGCCGCAGTCAAAGCTTTCACCCTTGCAAGCTGGCCTTTTAACTCCACCACTTGCCCGATGACGTAACCAGAAGCCACAATCCAATCACCTACCTTTGCTCCAGCAGAGTCAATGCTCATCAGCGCGTATCCCGGAACTGGGTTGTAATCAAACCGAATAATCTTGCCCAAGTTGGCCTCTTTGGGGATAGCTATCCCCAGGTTTAGCTGCGAGCGTAACCAGTCATTCTGTGCTTGCAACTCGGCCTGATCAAGTAGCTTAGTTTCCAACTGCGCCAAATTAGTTCGCAGTAGCTGATTTTGATCGGATATACTCTGAAGCTCTTTAATTATCGTCACTTGAGAGTCAAAGCTCTGCAAATAAGCAATTGGTACTTTAAAGGTACTTAATAGTGCTTCTTGGATTGAAGAATTAATACTTGTATAGAATGCTAAAGACCCCACTGCAACCAGAATTCCTCCGACAAGGAGTAATATCAAAAGTTGTGAATTGTTTAACCTATTCTGCTCTATCATAAGAAGCGTTGCTCACGTACTTGAACTTTTTCTAGTAGAGGAACTTGATCAAGTAGGGAAAGTAACCCCATCACCACGGCTCGTTGGGGAGTGGCAATCACTTTGACAGGGAGATGAAGTTTCCCACTGATATACTTATCCAAACCACGCAACTGTGCCCCTCCGCCAACTAAAAAGACACCTTTGGTCATTAGATCTTGCAAAACCTCAGGAGGAGATTTCTCTACAGTGGCATGTACTGCATCCACCACCTGATCAACGACGCGCAACAAAGCCTCACGAATCTCTACCCCAGACAATTTCACAGATTTAGGTAATCCAGTAAGCAGATCTCGTCCGGCTACCTGTCCCTCCAATTCTTTAGACAACTTACTGGCCGACCCCCAATTTATCTTAATTTCTTCTGCAATGTTCTCGCTAATTAGTAGATTGTATTTATGTCGGATATAGGCAACGAGGGCCGCATTCATCTCATCTCCTGCAACTTTAATAGTAGAGTCCACCACCATCCCTCCCATAGAGATTAATGCCACATCTGAAGTTCCGCCACCAATGTCGACTACAAGGGTTGAATGGGCCTCGGAGATGTCTACACCGGAGCCGATCGCGGCCGCGATCGGCTCCTCAACAAGATAAACCTTCCTTGCCCCAGCAGATTTTCCCGCATCAATTACGGCACGTGACTCTACTTCGGTAATCACAGACGGCACCCCTACCACAAGCACAGGTCGATTAAATTGCCACAAGCTACCAAATTTGGCATAAATCTGATCTAGGAAGTACTTTAACATAGCTTCAGTAGCATCAAAATCAGATATAACCCCACCTTGGAGCGGCCTCACCACAGTAATATTCCCTGGTGTGCGTCCAGCCATATGCTTCGCCTCTGCTCCCACGGCCATAATCTGCCCATTGCGGTTATTTATTGCCACCACGGACGGCTCCTCCATCACGACACCATGCCCTTTCACCGCCACCTGGGTCGTCGCCGTCCCCAGATCAATTGCAATATCTTGACCAAACAGCTGCGTAATATTATTTAGGACTTCACTCAATTTCATAATATATTCTACCAGCAAAGGCAAAAAACGGTGCTAAAATCCGCGATGATAAATCTCGCGAACAATGGGCAATTCTTAATAGGAGAAAACCACATTCCCACCTTAACGGGAAAAGGTACGGACCGCTTAGTGAGATCCATAACAACTCCTAGAACTAGAAGACTAAATCTTCGTCAGAATTTTATAAACTTTCCCGAAATTGCTCCTAAACTCATAGCGGTGACAAATGAGAATCCGAACCTAATTCCTGTACACAGTATTGTGACAGATCCACAGTTCCCCGGAGATGTGACAATCAATTACATTTATCAGCAAGGTGCCACGCGCCTAGATCAGCTATGTAATGAACTTTGGTATAAAATGATTTGTGAAGATCTTATAACAACTACTCGACAATTATTTGCAGGCCCCAAAGCAATTCACGAAGCCGGACTACTGCACAAAGATATAAAGATCTCAAACTATTGGCTTCACATGGGAAGAATTCTATTGGGGGACTTCGAAACTTTAGAGCCTGCTGGCTTAGGTCGTGAGCAGAAAAGCCCCTATTCCCAGGCGTTTAATCCGCATGATACGCTCAACCTGGCAAAAATACTTAACGTTATCATTAAGAGGCTTTCATACCCTTGGAGCGAAGGAGAACGATACCCCAACTGTGACAGAGTTATCGAGCAAATATTCTTAAGATATTCATGGCAAGAGGAGAATCTAGTCAAACTGGAAAGAGATTTTATAGAAGCCTTTCAAGCAGATATCTCTAGGGTTCAACAAGAAGCTTAAGCTTTAGCAGCAGCAAGAGTCACATCACCGATATTCCCATCACGCTTCAAGCGCTTGAGAGTTTTGGCAGAAATTCGAATTCTTTTGGGAGTCTTGCCAACAAGCACACGCACCTTAATCAGGTTAGGACGAAATGTACGATTAGTTGCAGGAGCCTTACGAGACCATGCTCCACTTACACCTCCAGCAGACCCACGTTGGTGGCGGCGGTTTTTACCTGCAGTTGTTTTTTTACCTGTAATTTGATCAATTCGTGCCATTAGCGGTAGATGATACCTTATTTATACTTGTTTTATCAAGTTCCGGAGAGAAGGATTTGAACCTCCGTAACCCTGAGGGTGCCTGATTTACAGTCAGGTGCAATTGACCGCTCTGCCATCTCCGGATAAAAGCGTGCAGCATTTTACTATTAAACCATCAAAATCTCCAACCTTAGCTGGAACTGGGACTTGAACCCAGGACCCCACCCTTACCATGGGTGTGCTCTACCACTGAGCTATTCCAGCAGAAAATGTGCATGCGGTAAAAAGAACTTAGCTGGCTCTGAGATTCGAACTCAGGACCTACCGCTTACAAGGCGGTTGCTCTACCGCTGAGCTAAGCCAGCATGGGTAGCATTATATCAGGAGATTCAGAGATACGGTATCCAATATACCCCATTTAATTAATCAAATAACGAGAGGACAAACCCCCCTATTTGATGTACAATATATTGCCTGCCTGAGGTGACCAAATAACTGTGTTATTTAAACATATTAGGTTCGACAAATCCTGCAGGCCCGTGGGTTTGTAGTGAGTCTTACCACCTGACATAGGCAGTTTATCTGCTTGTACCGAGGGCAGGCACTACAAAAAACTTTCCCCCCAAACCCCTGCGGCTTAGTGTTAAAATCTCACGACTAAATTTGAATCATTTTATATGCTAGTTCCAGGCCGCAATCCAGTTTTAGAAGCACTCCGCTCTCAACACCGAGTATCAGAAATATTTTTGGAATACGACATCCGAGTCGACCCCAAGATCGCTGAGATTATGGATATTGCCAAGCAGAAAAATATTCGGATCATAAACCAAAATGCATCCCAGCTTGCCAAGATTGCCGGAGAAGAGCCACACCAAGGAGTAATCGCTAAAGTAAACCTAGAGGCAGAAAAGTTTTCAGACAAGATTTTGCATGATCGCCCCGGGTTGTACGTTTACGTGCGCGAAGCGCAGTACGAGCACAATCTCGGGGCGATCATTAGAACTGCCGAGGTCGCCGGCGTAGCCGGCGTGATCGTGGCGCCCAATCAAGACCTCACAGGCGTTGTTGCTCGCATCTCAATGGGCGCCATCTTTCACATCCCCATTTACTCCGGATCCCTTTTTCCGACAATAAAAATATTTCGCCATGACGACCTCCCAGTTTTTGCGCTAGAAATAAATGGTACGGTAACGTTATTTGAATCCGATTTAGGCAAAGATGGGCTACTCATTATTGGTGGAGAAGATCGCTCTATTAGCCAGGAAATTGCATTGCAGTGCACACAGTTGATCAAAATACCTCAATTCGGCAAGGTAAATTCACTCAACATGAGCGTAGCTGCGGCCTTGGCGATGTATGAACATGTTAGAAAGAGAGATGCATAACTACTAAGATTGGAGTGAATACAGGTTGGAAATCTGAATATCCCCTGCTATAATCACTTGCTAAATTTCCCATTTCGTTATTATGGCTAAAGGAAAAAGTACAAAAAAGAAAAGTGCGGCTTATCGTCTATACAACGAAGAGACCGGAACACATTATGTGATTCGTCTTGGCCGTGAAGGATTCGACAAACTGAAAGACAAGCAGGTCAAGCGATTTGATTACAAACTGAAGACACACGCAAAGTTCAAGCTGAAGAAGATTAAATAAGTTGAACTGGATAGAGAGCTGGGGGCTGTGATGTCAATGGTAGCATGACGGTCTCCAAAACCGTTCGTGGGGGTTCGAATCCCTCCGGCCTCGATCTTAAAAACACTTAAAATAATGATAAAAAAAATAACTGCTCTACCCAAAAGGTTGGGGCAAGAATTACAAAAAGTTGGCCAGGAGTTACGCAGAGTTGATTGGATTTCTCGATCAAATGCAGTAAAATCCACCTCAATCGTAATGTTCGTTACGATAATAGTGATCTTGTTCCTGGTTTTAGTAGACACTGTACTATTTGACATAAGGAACATAATTTTAAATAGACCTTTCTAAGTAAACATAGATGGCGACAGACGCACAAGTTACAAAAGAAGAAACACAAGCATTTGATTACCCTGAGTTTAAGGGTGATTCTGATCTGAAGTGGTATGTGATCAATATCTTCTCTGGTTACGAGAAGAAAGTAAGTTCCCAAATCACTCAACGTGTAAAAGCTAACGGACTTGAAGATCAAATCGTAGAGGTCCTCATCCCTACACAGCAAAAGATAGTGGCTCAAGCTGGAAAAAAGAAAAGTGTCGAAGAGAAGATGTTGCCAGGGTACTTGTTTGTAAAGATGCAGTTAAACGAACAAACGTTTCATGTAATCCGGAATACCGAAGGCGTGACTGGGTTCCTAGGCGTTGGCAAAAAACCAACACCACTTAGTGAAGCAGAAATCAAGGCGATGATTGCCTTATCCGAAGTTGAGACCCCTTCATATGAAGCATCTTTCAAGTTGGGAGACTCTGTAAAAGTTACTTCTGGAACTTGGAAAGATTTTGTTGGTAAGATCCACGAGATTAACAAAGATAAAGGGCAAGTTGTTGTTCTACTTAGTTTGTTTGGCCGAGAAACACCTGTAACATTAGATTTCACCGAGATTACTACAGATTTGTAATTAAAGTTATACATTCAATATGGCAAAACCAGCATCAAAAGGAAAAAAAGAGTTAAAAGCTCTACTAACATTACAAATCCCAGCAGGGAAAGC
The DNA here is from genome assembly GCA_016788825.1 of Candidatus Doudnabacteria bacterium. Lineage (GTDB taxonomy): Bacteria > Patescibacteriota > Dojkabacteria > J137 > JAEUSD01 > JAEUSD01. Next base: position 13,093 of record JAEUSD010000012.1, read on the forward strand.
TACTCCAGCTCCTCCTCTAGGACCTATCCTCGGACAAAACGGCGTTCCTATTCCTAAGTTTTGTGAAGAATTTAACGCAGCTACACGAGATAAGGGTAGCGACGTCCTCCCAGTTAAATTAAGTGTGTTTACAGACGGCAGCTTCACATTCATTGTAAAACAACCAACAGTTGTGAGTATGATCAAAAAAGCTGCAAACGTTGAAAAAGGTTCCGGACACCCTAAGAAAGATAAGGTTGGAAAGATTCGCAAGGCACAAGTTCGTGAGATTGCCGAACGCAAGTTACCAGATCTAAACACAAAAAATATTGAGTCTGCTATGCGCACTGTTGAAGGATCCGCTCGCAGTCTTGGAATTGAAGTAATTAACTAAAAAAAGTACCCTAGAAATATATGAAAAAGTCTATTCAACTACCACAAAACTACAACGATCAGACCAAATACTCTATCGAGGAGGCTGTGGTCCTACTTCCACAACTTTCTACTTCTAAGTTTGTCGGCAGTGTGGATCTGGATATCGTGTTAAACCTTACCGAGAAGCAAAAGAAAGAGACTATACGTGGCAGTATTGTGTTTCCAAACCGTTTCGGTGATGAGTTAAGGGTAGTTGTAATTGCTGACGAGAAAGATGCCAAGGATGCGCTTAAGGCAGGAGCCACTGATGCTGGAGGAGAAGACATGATCAAAAAGATCGAAGATGGAAAAGTGGAGTTTGACATTGTAATCGCTACCCCAGTAATGATGCCAAAAGTAGCTAAATTGGGTAAAGTTTTAGGGCCAAAGGGTCTAATGCCAAACCCAGCTAACGAAACAGTTACACCAGATGTAGCGAAAGTTGTTGGTATCTACAAATCCGGAAAGCAAAACTTCAAAATGACTGAGCAAGGAGCCGTTAGAATGCGCGTGGCAAAATTGGACATGACTGCAGAACAACTAACCGCAAACATTGTGGAGGCACTCAAATCAGTGCTCGCTGCCGCTCGCAAGCTAAATGCTCAGCCATTCCGCAAAATCACCCTCTCCCCTACCATGGGCAAGCCAGTTAAGCTGGATGTGAATGGAGTGATGGAAGTGTTGAAATAATTGACTTCTCATTTCGCAACATTTAGTATCAAGAATGCTTGATGACACTGGAGAACAATTAAGGTTATACGCCCAGTACCACCTCAAAGCAGCCCAGAAAATCCTGGAAGAAAACTACCCCCAAGCAAACTTTGAGCATCTTGGATCCGGAGGTTTCGGGGACGTGTTTCTTGATAAAAATAACCCCACCCTAGTGTATAAGATTTGTGGCTCTGATTCATACGCTCCTAATTTCAATATCGACCTAGATGCAGACAGGGCCAAGCGCCTTGACGATGAGATTGTTAACCTAAAATTACTAGGAAAGAAAGGGCTTGGGCCATTGGTTTATCCGGACAAACTTGTTAAGACCAGCAATTACTACATTATCGTAATGGAGAGAGTTAGTTTTGATGAGGGAGGTATAGAAGCCATCCCGAAAGATCAAAGACAAAAGTACGCCGAAACTCTATACGCCTTTTTTCTGGAACATAACAAGATGTTTCCAAGTGATTCCGATGTGGTTTGGGATAAAGAAAATCTCAATTTTGTAATCCTAGACGGTGGAGCACTCAGGCAGGCAGATTATGGCCAACCAGCGGAAAGGGCGCTTTTAGATAGGCTGATAAAGCGCAGCCTCTCTCTTTAGTTGTATTCAGTTTATACATTTTTGTGCTAAAATCCTGGTGTCAAAGACAATAGGCACTAGTCTAAATCAGACCAGAGAAGTCCTATCGAGACGCAAAGAGAAAATCCTAAGATCTAATTCCGAAATTGTAGAATTTAGTACTTAGAGATTGGTAATTCCTAACTTGCGCCTCACGGCGCTTTTTTATTATCTAAACCCAAATGGCAAAAACAAAAGTACAAAAACAAGCCATGTTAGAGGCTTATAAGCAATACTTAAAAAACGCAGGTGGCGTTTTGGTAGTAAACCCTAACGGACTCACACCAAACCAGGTGAATGACTTCAAAATGAAGCTTTCTGACCTAGGCGGTGAGTATCACGTAGTTAAGAATACTATCTTCAAACTAGCAATGGGCGAGACTGGGATGCCAGAGCTTAGCTCCATCGAGTCCGGAGCACATGCAGTCGTCTTTTCTGGAACCGATATCGCAGCTACTGCAAAGCTTTTGAAAGAATTTATCAAGGCAAACGAAGGCAAAATTACTGTCGACTCAGGAATCCTTGAAGGTCAAGCTTTAACTGCACAGCAGGTAGAAGACTTAGCCGAATTACCAACCAAGGAACAGTCAATCTCTATGATCCTAGGCTTACTCGATCAGTCATTATCTGGTGTAGCCAACGTCCTAGAAGATAGTGTACGCTCAGTTGCAATCATTATTAATCAAGCATTTGAAGGCAAATAAGCCCAAAGCAATTCAATTTATTTATTAAGTTTATTTAAAATGGCAGACAAAGTACAAAAGATTGTCGACTCCATCAAAGAGCTAACTGTAGTTGAAGCATTTGAACTAAAGAAGGCTTTAGAAGATGAGTTCGGTGTAACTGCAGCAGCTCCAATGGCTATGATGGCAGCACCAGCAGCCGGCGCAGCAGCAGAACCAGCTGAAGAGAAGACAGAGTTTGACGTTGTAATTACCGACGTTGGACCAGAGAAGATTGCCGTTATCAAGGTTGCTAAAGAAGCAACAGGCTTAGGCTTGAAAGAGGCTAAGGAATTGGTAGAAGGTGCTCTTCCTGTAACAGTAGTTACAGCTGTAGCTAAGGACGATGCCGCTGCATTAGTAGCGAAATTGACTGAGGCTAAAGCAAAAGCTGAAATGAAATAATTTCGGTTTTGAATTAGAAGTCAAAGGGTCCCGATTTATCGGGACCCTTTTCAGTTGACATCAGTTCTTGAAGCTACGCTTGAATTCTTCGAGGTTATTTAGCACCATTTCCAACCCCTTAACAACACATAGGAGTGGCTCATCCACCACGAAGGCCGGAACACCGATAGATTTCGCAACCAAGGCGTCTATATTGCGTAGTTTGCTCGTACCGCCAGTAAGTACCACTCCTCTGTCTATAATATCTGCAGCGAGCTCTGGGGGCGTTTCTGCCAGTACCTCTCGCACCACCTGCAATATCCCATCCAGAACGCCCCGCACAGGCTCCACCAAATCATTTGTATTCAACTCTAAAACTTCGGGCATCCCGCTGCGCAGGTTTGTTCCCCGTATTTCCATTTTGGCGGGATTGTCTACCTGTACCGCACTAGTCAATTCGAATTTTATCTTCTCGGCCATCAGTTCACCGATCAAAAATTGATACTTCTTACGTAAATGTTGCGTAATCGCCTCATTGATTGCATCCCCTGCGCCCCTTGAAGACGCGTGAGACACGATCCCATTCAAAGACATCACTGCAATCTCGGCAGTTCCCCCACCCAGGTTTACCACCATATTGCCCGAAGGCGTATTGATTGGTAACCCTGCCCCCAAAGCAGCCGCAATCGGCTCAGGAAATAGGTATACCTTATTGATGCCGGCCGCTTGCATCGCCTGAACAACGGCACGTTGCTCAACAGAAGTAATCCCGGCCGGCACAGACACCACGGCCTCGGGTGCAAGCACCCTCGGCCCTTTGAGTACCTTACCAATAAACTTACGCAGCATCGCCTCTGCCACTAAGTAGTTAGCGATCGCTCCCGATCGCAAAGGACGCCTGGCCTCAAGATTCTCAGGCACACGACCCAACATTTCTTTGGCATCTTGCCCAACAGCCACAACCTTTTTCTCCTTTGGTGAAATCGCCGCCACGGTCGGCTCTTGCAATACAATCCCCTTACCTTGTAAGAAGATTACAGTGTTTGCAGTCCCTAAATCTATTGCCAATCTTGGACTAGTAAACATAATTAGACCATGTATAATGAATTTAGTTACATTCTATCATTCGTATGAAACGTTGGTTACGCTACGGTATATTCATTATAACCACAGGCATTTTGATTGTGGGAACTTTGCTAGCTTTGTTACTTGTGCGGGGAAACACACTCACCCCCGGAGGCATCACCCAAACAGGCACCATTCGTCTCGATGTATCGCCTACTCAAGGATTCAGCGTATTCTTAAACGAACAAAAGCAAAACCTCACTTCAAACAGTACAGTTGAGAATATCACACCAGGTGAATATACCGTCCGGATCGTCCGTACTGGATACGCAGAATGGCAGCAGCCAGTTGAAGTACAAGCAGGACTCGTCACCACGGTTTCCGCAAAACTCTTCCCAGAATCCTTGCAACTAGACCAAATAACCAAAAGTAACATCTCTGAGGTCTTCTTCTCAGCGTCACGCCGTTACGCATTTTATATCGTGACCGATTCTCCTTTAGGCTCCAACGTAGGCATTTGGCGTCAATCCTTGGTTCCCAGCGGGATTCCTCTAATCGAGGAACGAGCAGTAAAGATTACGAACATTACCCCGGCGATTGCTAGTGCAATCGCCGCCCAAAATCTGCGTCTGCTGCCCACAGAAGACGGAAGTAAAATATTACTAATCTTCGGGGCGGCAATCCATCTACTTGATGCAGGAAGCTATAACGAGCCCAGCACATCCAACCTGATCAACCTAAGCTATCAAGTGGATTCAATTGCCTGGTTAAATCAGGCGAGTAACCTAGTTATCCGCTCTGGAAACTTACTCGCTGACTACAATATTGCAGATGTCAGAACAACCGTCATAAGTTACACAAATGATACGACTCCGGTATTTGCTGTACGCAGTAATTCCGTTTACTACTACGCACAAAACCAGTTATGGAAATATAGCGGGGGGACTAGCAGACTGATCGACTTAGAAAATATCAGTCTTCCCGCCGGAATCAGTGAAATCATTACCCCTGAAGCAAATGAAAACATCCTAATTTTGAAAGCAAGTAACTCTTACCACTACCTTTATCTCTCCGCCAGCTATATCAAAGACCTTGGCGCTGTTGAAATCCTTACAGTATCACCAAACGGACAATTGCTCATTACAAAAGATCCTACCGGAGCATTAGCCTCAATTGAGCTAGACATCAGCCTAGTGCAGAACTCAGCAGAAGTAAAAACCAAAGCCACAACCCTGCCAACCACCCTAGATGCAAGCACAATTACTTGGGATACAGGCTCAAGATTTTTTATCTTCAAGCAAACCTCAGTTTCTGATAGCCTCTTTAGCGCAGACAGATACGGGGAAAACATTACCACTTTGCTAACTTCAGAAAATATCCTGACAGGTAAAAACTACAACATCACACCAAACGGAGAGAACGTCATCATCTTGTTGAGTGATAACAATGAAGGAAGCATCAGGCAGAATCTTTACCAGCTCAGTCTTGTAGAGTAATCTTCGGTGGCAGATAGACTGCATGCAAGTACACAGACCTGCATACCGCAGGCAGGCAACTTTGGGTAGTGTTACATTTTTGTCAGTTAAAAACAGCTGTAGCACTTGCTAAGTATACCCAAAGTGGTAACTTAGGTACATGCTTTCAAAAAACACCCTGCCTGTAAGTACTGTGGATATATTCACACCATACGCCAACGCAAACGTGACTCTAAGATAGTCTATCTATGTAAATCTTGTTCTAGATACTTCTCTGTAGATTACTCTCCCTCTCACCTCAACACTAAACTACTGCTGGTCGAATACCTTAAAGGGCACTCTCTGCGCAATCTCGCCGATCGCTTAGGTATTAGCTACGTCACTATCTACCGTCAAATTAAACAGGAACTAGTTAAAGTTCCTAACTCTAACCATGTAACTGAGTCTGTCTGCGACAAGTATTCAGGATACCTTCTAGTCGATGCTAAATATGTTTCGGTAAGGGGGCACGAAAGTAAGATGGCTTTCATCTGGGCTATTGACTACTACACCCATGACATTGTGTGGTGGATGCTTACATCTACTGAGAATTCGACCGCATATATGTCTTTGTTCAGACGACTCAAATCTTCCAATTACAGCCTCAAGGCTTTAGTCTGTGATGAGCATTCGAGTATTCTTACTACAGTCAACTTTGTTTTCTCAGATGCACAAGTACAGATTTGTACTACACATTACCTCCGTAATTTACGCTACAAGCTAAATCTTAAGAATTCAGTAGATTCTTACTTCTTTAGAGACGTTAAGAGTCTACTTACGGCTAAAAGCATGAAGATTTTCAATAGCAGAGCAAGGATGCTTGTTGCAAACTATGCAAGGTATGGCTATTTACTAATATTAATTGCTGATCTACAGAACAAAGAGACTTATCTCACAACCCATACCCGTCATCCCAAATGTCCTTCTACGACAAATCTCATTGAGTGTTACAACAAACATTTAGACGTACGACTTAGGAAGATTGATGGGTTTAAAAGTTACGCCTCTGCTGAGCTATGGCTGAATGCCTATGTGTGGTTGAAGAGAACTTCTGTACTTAAGTGCTGTAAGGGAAAGTTTAAACGTCTGAACGGCCACATGCCTCTTAGTTTCACTGCTAAAGATTCGCTCTCCAGAATCTACAAACTAAACTGACAAAAATGTAACACTACCCAAAGTTGCTTATCCTAGGTAGGAGTCGAACCTACAACCTTGCCCTTAGGACGGGCCTGCTCTATCCAGTTGAGCTACTAGGACATTCTCTACAGCTTATTAAACTCACAGGAGATTTTAGCAGATCTACTCAATTATTTACCCTTCACAAGCTCATCCCGAGTAGCTTCCCAAGCCTTATCATACAAGATCTTCTCTATAGCGAGGTCATAGTCGAATAACTCATTACTTGAGAACCATAGCTTAATCTCAGCTTCTGCCTCTTCCACGGTCCCTGAAGCATGTACAAGGTTGCGGATAGCTCGCTCATCTGCGTCGGAAATAAAGTATGAGTCGATTGTATAATCGGCAGTTATTGTACCCACATCTGCTGCCAACGGATTGGTTGCTCCGCGGATTTTACGCACGTGTGCAATTGCATGAGCTCCCTCAATCACAAGCGCAATCACAGGACCAGTAGCCAGGTAAGTGACCAGTTTTTTCTGTATATCCTTGGCAATTTCGATTGGCTTACGCTTATCCTCAATCCCCTTCTCTTTGTACGCTGCAATCGTCCTCTCTCCGAGAGTGATCATGGCAGATTCTGGCTGATCGTAGTGCTTGGCAGCTAGTTCTTTGGAAGGCCAAACCATTTTCATACCAATTATTTTCAAGCCCTTTCGCTCAAACCTACTCAAAATCTCCCCAACTAGACCACGCTGTACCGAATCGGGTTTCAATAATATCAAGCTACGCTCGTGTGACTCTGTTCTCATATAAGTTTACAGTAAAGAATTATTTGCCTATTCTATATCTTAAGCTCTTTTTTCTCAAGTGATTTAAGGCTTTCCACACTTACAAAACTCAAACCATCAGTAACCAAGTAAATAGTACCTTGAAGGTCTGTGCGCCAGACCTCAACGTTTAAATCGGACAGCCTCTGCAGCACATCTTGATGAGGATGACCGTAAAGGTTACCCCATCCTGCGGACACAACTGCCAACCTAGGCTGTGTAGCTTTCAGCACATCCAGAGATGAAGAATACTTGCTTCCATGATGCCCAAGCTTGTGCAGGTAGACTTCACACAAAGTGGGATCACAGTTGTGCAATGCCTGCAGCTCAGCCTCACTACCTAAGTCACCTCCCAGAAAAGCTCGAAACTTGTTATATTTGACTACGAAGGCCACAGAAACCTCATTAACCTCTGTTTCACGCTTAGTTATCAAATTATCTCCAGGCCAAAGGACATCAAATTCCGTGCAACAGCCTAACCTAAAGTCGTGATTATCATTTATGTACATTATACCGCCTACCCTTTGTAAGATAGCCGCATTCAGCCCCTGTAACCGCCAATCACTCTTTGCAGTATCTACTGTCATTACTACTCCGACTTCACTAGAAAAGACCAACTCCTCAGCAGCTCCGAAATGGTCAAGATCGGGGTGAGTGAGAACAAGCAGATCAAGCCGCATTGGCATAGGGAGAAAGCGAGCAAGCTCCTGCCTTAGCCTACCAATGTTGGCACCAGTGTCTATCAAGGCGTTATAACCATCGGGGGTTTGAATCAAAATTGCATCACCTTGACCGATGTCGAGAAAGCCGAATCTCAATGCCGTAGTCGGTTTGCCTGTAGGCACAATTGGTGCCAACATACCCACCGCGTAAACCAGCAATAATCCAATCAGTAAGTTAAGACTCCTGCTCATGTGAAATCACTCGCAAAGATAAGCGAAAATCTATCAGTATTGCGACAAAGGCAATAGCTACAAATAATCCCAATAGTAAGTTTCTATCTGTTATAAGTACACTTGTGGCTGAAAATTGATCAATCACCCAGGAAAAAGCTTTGAGTAAGGTTTCCAAGATCCGAAACAAAAAGTTAGCTAATATATCAAAATCACCTAACCCCAACGCTATTAGCCCGAGAATAGTGATCACGGGGACAATGGGAAGCAGCAATAAGTTAGCTAAAATCCCGATAGGAGCCAACGTACTAAAGCTGGCAGCTACCACGGGAACCGTTACCCAACTAGCAGTCAGGGTGCTTACTAGCACTTTAATGATCTCGTGGCGATGGCGCAGCCAAGCGCCGAGAACTTTTTCCATCAGTAGCATTCCCGCCATCGCCACGAGAGACAACTGCCAACTGATGCTCAACCAAGCATTAGGGTAGAAAACCAGCGAAATTGCCGAAGCGGCAAACAAAACTATCCAGGGATAGGACTTGTATCCGAAGAAGCGGTAAACACCTGAAACACAAACCATGAGCACCGCTCGCAATGCTGGGTAATTGAATGGACCAACTATCAGCAAATACAACCCAATACCCAACAAAGAGAATATTATCAGCACCCTACGTTGTAAGTAACCAGCAGCTAGTTCGAATATTCCATAAACCAGCATTACGTTAAAGCCTGAGACGACCACAATGTGAGATACTCCAACGTTTATTAGTTTGTCGCTAAACTCATCTGAGAACCCCAGTTTCTCCCCAAGCAGCATCCCAGCAAGTAGATTTGAGCCAGGTGGTGCCAGCTGAGAGTCTATTTTTGTAAGCAAGGCCTGTTTCACCTTATCTCCCAAAGCATATGGCCATAATGAATTCGCTATCACTTCCCCACGTTTAACGCTAAAAAAGCCATTTACCCCAAAGCTATTCAGATACAGTTTATAATTCGATCCTATAACTCCATCCCGAATAGGCTCCCAATACCCATTTACTCTATCCCCCAAGGATAAGTCAGGCATTCCTGTAATCTTAAAATACCCTATTTCACCTGAATCATTCCCTGCAATTACTTGCTGAACGAAACTATCTCGAGATAATACTTGCAGTACTGTGAACTGACCAAACTCCTCTCCCCTACCTCTGTTTTCCCCCTCATTAAAACCTATCGATACCACGCTGCCCACCAAGAATAGCAAGCAGAATATCAACATACGTCTACGCAACAGGACTAACATCAAGACACCTAACCCCAAACTTGCTAGTCCAAGATAGTATCCCCCGATCAACCCACCTATATATCCAGTACAAATCTGCAAGAGTATCAGGCTATGGAGATAGTAATTAGCTTTTAGAAACCTCACCCGCCAAAGCTTTGTAAATCGAGCGACAATCGTCATACCTCCACAAGATCTTTAAGTTGAGTAAACTTAGCCTCACCAATCCCTGGTACATTTAACAAATCTTCAATCTGGCTAAAGGGCCGCGCAGCTTGTATCTTTGCTGCTGTTGACTCGCCGACCCCAGGCAGAGACATCAGTTCTTCAATTGTTGCCGTATTCAAGTTTACCGTTCCCTGATTGCCCTCGGCTGAGGCTCCCCCTGCCTCCTGTACGAAGGGAATGTATACGTGCTGTCCGTCAGACAATAAATTAGCTAAGTTTATGTCCTTTTGAAGTATAGCTTGATCAGCCTCTGCCACGAGCCCTCCAGCCAACTCGATCAAATTACCTACCCGATCACCAGAACTGAACTCGTATACACCTGGGTTCACCACGGCTCCGGAGATATAGGCCAACATGCGTCCAGGCGTACTCACCTCCGGAGCCTCACCCAGAAACCTGATTGCCCCTTCGCTGGGAACGTAATATACATTGGGTAGTAGAAATGTTGCCACAACCCCGATCAATAGCAGGAGCAGGACTATAAAAATTCGGAAATAGAAAAAAATGCGTTTCATCCCCCCAACTTACACCTTAATTCTTAACGAAACCTTAACTATCTGGCGTAAACTGTCATTCGTTCGATGACAACATCCTGTGTGGGACGGGGATTCGGAGAATTTGGGTCATCAACTGGAATTTGGCGCATTCTTTCCAAAACATCAGCACCACTGATCACTTTTCCCACCACAGTAAAATATCCGTTAAATATATCTAGCCGTGGGTCGTTAGGCCCTGCAAGGACAAAGAAGAATTGCGAGCCATTTGTATCTGGCAAACTACTGGCCATCGCCATAGTATAGGGTAGCAATGGTTGTGACTCTAAGCCAGGTTCTGAGCTGTACCCTCTATCAATGAGTTCCTGACGTTTGGCCTCGTCTAACTTCAAACTATCCCAATTGATTTCATCGTTTACGAAATATCCTGGTCCGCCGCGGCCATCATTTATGGGGTCCTCATCGAGAGTATTTCGATCACCTCCTTGGATCAAAAAGTCCGGGAATAACCGGTGAAATTTCGTACCATCATAGTATCCCCTATTTGCAAGGAAGTTTAGGTTGTTTACGTTTACTGGAGCAGCTTTCTCAAACAAGTCTAGGGTCACTATACCAAAATTTGTACGTACGTCAGCGTAATAGTCTCGTGACAAGTCTATTTGGAAATTGGGGGCAACTGTATAAACGTATGGCTCTAGTTCGAAGATGTCTTTCTTCCCACCGACAATTGGGAGTACATAATCGCGTGCAAACACGACTAGTAAGGCCAATAAGATGACCATCCCCAACATATACCACCAGATACGATTTTGTTCCTTGAACATGCCGAATTATATCGTGAAAACAGATTGAATACTAACAAGGCAGGATGTCAGACACACTTCTATGTTCTACAGTATAAAAGCACCTTGCATAATTAAGGGTTCGTCGCACTATCCGACATAGCAGCCTCCTACCCTTTCACCACAATATTCACAATCTTTCCTTTGACATAGATCTCTTTTACTACTTGTTTACCCTCCAGGAACTTTGCCACCTTTTCACTTGCGTGCGCAAGGCCCAAAGCAGCAGCCTCATCTGCATCAACAGGTATCGAAATCGTATCACGAACTTTACCGTTTACCTGTACAGCGATCGTGATATTGTCTTCTTGTAGTTTGGATTCATCGTATTCAGGCCAGGACTCCAAATGGATAGACCCATTGTGCCCTAGCGCTGCCCACAACTCTTCAGTGATAAATGGTGCAAATGGAGCCAACACCTTCAAGAATCCCTCCCACTGAGTTAGACTCAAACCTCCTACTTCCTTAACCTTATTGGCAAACATCATAAATTCGCTCACGGCGGTGTTTGTTTTCAGCTCATCAACCATAGTACCTACATTCTTCACCATCTTGTGGTAAGCGACCTCAACAGCCCTGTCTGCGAAGCTATCCGAAACCTTACTTTGCAAATTCCAAACATCTTCGATTAATCTGCGGCAGGCCTTCAGCCCCCCTTCTTGCCAGATGGCATTTTGATCATATGGGCTCATGAAATTGATATACAATCTCACAGCATCTGCTCCGTAAGCAGATACTTTTTCATCGGGATTAAGCACATTTCCTTTCGATTTTGACATCTTTGAACCGTCGGTACCCATCAACAGGCCGCCATTCATACGCCACGCGTAAGGTTCAGAAGTAGGGACTTCTCCCTGGTCGAACAAAAATTTATGCCAGAATCTGGAGTACAGTAAGTGCAAAGTTGTATGCTCACTACCTCCAAAGTATTTATCTACAGGCAACCAATATTTCAGCTTATCCTTATCTGCAAAGGCCTGATCATTATTAGGATCGATATATCTTAAGTAATACCAGCAAGATCCGGCCCAGTTTGGCATAGTATTTGTCTCACGCTTGGCAGGCTTGCCTTCAGAATCAACAGTGTTCACCCAGTCTTCGTTTTTGGCTAATGGCGAGGCTGCATCGGAGCTAGGTGTGTAATCTGGCACCTGTGGCAACAACAACGGTAAATCCTCTTTCACACTTTGCGGATCATTTACGTCGCAAACCGCTTCAACCTCACCGTTCTCTTTGTGAATCAATGGGATCGGCTCTCCCCAATAGCGTTGGCGGGAGAACAGCCAATCGCGGAGTTTGTAATTCACCACCTTCTCCCCCCAACCTTTTTCTACAATATGATCCATTATCTTTTGGGTTGCATCGTGTATATCCATGCCGTCCAAGAAACCACTATTGATCATTTTGCCCTCTTCTTCCTGTACTTGCGATGCTTCGGTTATCTCTGAAGTATCACCATCGCTACCGACAACTACGCGGAGAATATCAATTCCCATCGCTTTTGCGAAGTCAAAGTCACGCATATCGTGACCTGGAACACCTACCAATGCCCCCGTTCCCACGGTCCCAATTACGAAATCGCTTACGTAAATCGGCATCTCACGACCATTTAGGTTATTAATTGCGTACAAACCAGTGAATTCGCCTGTTTTCTCTTTGGAGGCGATTCTGTCCAGTTCAGACTTGGCTGTTGCTTGCTTAATATATTTTTCCACTTTTGCTTTATTTGGCATCAAAGGCAACAGTTTCTCAAGCTGTCCACCTTCTGGGGCTAAGGCAATAAATGTCGCACCGAAGTTTGTGTCTGGGCGAGTGGTGAATATTGTGATTTTCTCTGATGTGTCTTTGATCTCATAACTGATGTTTATACCTTCGCTCTTTCCAATCCAGTTGATCTGGGCGTGTTTAATCGATTCAGGGAAATCTACGGTGCTTAGGCCTTCGATCAATTTTTCGGCATACTGAGGCATTTTTAGCACCCACTGCTTCAGCATGCGGCGTTCTACGGGTTTTTCACCGCGTTCAGAGATTAGTTCGCCTTTTTCGTTTTTAATTACTTCTTCGTTAGCCAGCACTGTTTTCAGGTCTTCGCACCACCATACCGGCTCTTCTTTCAGCTCAGCCAATCCGGCTTCCCACAGCTTTAGGAATATCCACTGTGTCCATTTGTAGTATTTAGGGTCCGTAGTGGCTATTTCGCGTTCCCAGTCAAAGCCGAAGCCCATTTCTTGCAATTGGCGCTTGAATGTTGTGATTGCTTTCTTGGTGGTGATTTCTGGGTGTACGCCTGTTTTTACTGCGTAGTTCTCTGCTGGCAAACCGAATGCGTCCCAACCCATGGGGAACATTACGTTAAATCCGCTCATGCGCAACTTGCGTGAGTAGACATCGGGCATGGTGTATCGCATCAGGTGTCCTATGTGCAAGCCTTCTCCGGATGGGTAAGGGAACTCTGCTAGGATAAACTTCTTGGGCTTCTTGGAAAAATCCTCTGCTCTGGTTGGGTTGTTTTTCTCCCAAACTTCGCGCCATTTTTGTTCTACTTGTTTATGATTGTATTTGTCCATGGGTTGTTAAGTATATATAAATAGATTTTAAAGCTAAACCAGCAAAAAGAGAAATGTGAGGGAAAAGAAATTACGCCCCGCGGGCGAGGACTAGAAGAACTTTTGTGTTTAAACTACGGGAACTTTGAGACATGGGAGATTATATCATGTGCTACCTACCAGAAAGATTAATTGCCAGATCTATATCTACGTAGAACACTTCTCCTTTATAATAGGCCTCGCTGTTTTGCATAAAAACCAACTGTACTTTTCCACTTTTTATTTTAAATGCCAGTATATAAGGCAGCTGCAACCCCTCAGGTAGATGGTTTTCTACAAACTTAGAATCTATCTCGAAAATATTCTCCCGATACTCAAACCTCATAACGCCTTTTACTTGAGATGCTAAGTCATGAATGTAGATCGGCAAGAATACTGAGTTCTCGTGGGCAGGGTCTATTACAAATTTCAGATCTTTAACTATATTAGGTTTATTTACATCCACCCCCGAGAGGAGAGTACTTAACCAAACCTTATTAGATAATGAGCCTATGTAAAAAGTTGTATCTGCAAGAGTTAGGTGCCCTGCATCAACTAGCAGATCGTGTGCCGTACCTACAATACTTCCACCTTCTAATGAAAAACCCACACTATCTCTGTTCTCTAGTTCTGGATACTTCTTAAGTAAACCAGCATCACCATCATTAAGAAAAAATACCATGAGTGGTTTCGCTGCCTTAATGTCAGTATTCTTAATTTCAACTCTACTCTCATAGGTCCTTGTTATGACAAAGCCAGCACCCTGACTTAAGTTCCCTGAATTTATCTCAACCAATTTACTCCTATCTATGTCAACATTAAAACCTGGACCTTCAGTATAAACAGCATCAAAAGGAGCTTCCAAGTTAGAGCCCCTTAATGAGAGATTCTTCACAGGAACTTCTTGCGGGTCAGAATAAGTGTTTTGCAATACAATTCCTCTGGAAAAGTCATAGTAGTCAGGACTAATCCCGGCTCCAAACCAATTCACCCTTCTATCTTTTTCAGCTTCCCTGATATGGGATTGGACTGGATTCCAAAGGAAACTCACGCTTACTCCCTCCACCGAACTGTTTACTCCACTGATTACAGCTGGAGGAATTGTGTTATCACCTTTTTGAGTTGCCCAAAGCATGTCTTCAAACTCTATGTTTTGGATTGTTAAATCCCCATCAACTATGTGAATAACTCTATCTAGCCTATTTCTTTCTCCATCTGGATTTGTAATACCCGAAAACCTTGTCGTTTTATTCCCTCGGACAAGCCATTTACCCTGAAGAGTAAGTCCGCACATTCCTTGTTTTTTGATAGGGTTTTCCAGTGGGAGGTTTATATCCATCAAATCTTTGGTTACAGGTTTAAAGCGAAGTTCAAATAAGTCTTTAGGTAACTGACTAAGGTCTATAACACTCATAACGCCTTCGGGGGAAATTAAAGAACCACTTATAGGATCAAATCCTGGTAACTTTGTGATATCCAAAACCGCAATCCGCTCAAAACCACCTCTTTCTATTGTCAGCCCTGCCGCTAGTGAGATTTGTTTGGTTCCAATAACTCCTTCTACTTTGGCGGCTGCTCGAGCTGCTGTTGCGGCAACTGCAATTGCTCCAAATTTTAAAAAGTTACGCCTATCCATAGTTAAATATATCAGATTGGTTGTTGGGGGAGAATTATTTCGGACTCCCCACGGACGGCAAAAGCCGCCCGTGGGGGTTGTGGTTACACAAACTCGTGATTTTGACTTACTGCTCTGTGAAGATAAATGAGCACTTGTCCTGCAGCAGCAGGTTCAGTGCCTCTACGACTGTAGGCGATGCCCCAACGAGGGGCAATTCGTCAAGGATTGAGGTAGGGATAGCATTGTTAAGCGCACCGCATAACTGCCAGCCCCAAATCGAGTCATGCGAATTAACTGCTGCGGCAAGCTGAAATTCGAGTTTTCGAATCTGCGGATCTGGAACCGGGTCCGCAGCCCAGATTATGAACAAAAACAACCCAGCCCCTTCGGTGTTGTTCACAACAATAGGCTGGTCGGTACCTTCAAATTCTTGAATCAGCGGCACTGAAACAGTATCTTCGCCCGGAAACTCCAAGGTTAGTGAGAGATCAGCGCTAATAGGCCAAACCTCGACAACAACCCTTCCATTGAAACTTTCATATTCGAATGAGGACTCTCCGGGTCCAGAAAAGTAGCCAATCCACGACATTATTGGGTCTTGGAAAACTTCTTGATAGCGGAGCATGTCCCCCAGTGATGTGCACCGATTATAGAGGTTCCATTCTCGGGCAAATTGCTTCCCGATTTTAATCGAAAAGACCGCACCGAACCATTCCGAAATAGTTTTAGAATCACAGGCCTCTATAGGAGAAACGAGCTTGCTGGCCTCCCAAACCAGATTGTACACAAGGTTCTGCGGCCAGTTGCCCATTTGATGTTCTTCCGATGTTAGGAGGAAGAACACAGCAGGCTCTGTAACCGAAAACTCCAGTGGGTCTGGTGATCCAAATTTGACGAAGTTAAGGTGAGGTAGCTCTTCTGTAGAGACCAGTCCACCAGACTCAATCAACAGATTCCCTTTTAGAGGGGAGAACGGCGCTATTACATACTGTTCTCCGGTAATACCGATGTATTTGACTTTGTCCCCCGGATAAGCCGTATGGTATCGGTAGTCCTCCCCCAACAGCAAGACCTCCGGAACAAAGGTTTCTACTGACACAGTTCCCGTAGGGACTAATGTTTCGGTCGGAATTGGCGTAACCGTAGGCTCCGGCGTGCTCGGCGAGCACGCCCCGATAAGAATAGCCAAAATGGCCACAAGAACGATTCGGATCTTCATGCTTTACTCCTTGAATTGAATAGATTTTCACGAGTTTGTCAACGAGCGCTGGTTCGGGGTTTTATTCCACGCTCCAGCTCAAAACCACATACTATTATATCACGTATATATCTTATAGTATAAACATATTGCCCTACTCCCTAAGATCAGATATATTTACGTATATTATTAACAAACTCATGGATATCTTTATTTCACACTTTTGGTACATAATTGGTACGTTTATTGGTGGTTTAGCCGTTGGAATGATTTATAAAGACGCCCTACTTCGCCTGGTAAGCAAAGCAAAGTACTACTTCCTACGCAAATAGTTTGAGAATATGAACAATCTGCGGCATTTCCTAACAGGGGTAAGGATCAATAAAGTGATCCAATACCTTGCATATTCTGACATTATCATGATGTCTGGCTGGGGGCTCATCTCCCCAATTATTGCTGTGTTCTTCACAGAACAGGTGGAAGGTGGGGATATTGCCCTAGCGGGGCTGTCTGCAACTGTATTCTTTTTAGTCAAAAGTGTGCTCCAGATCCCGATTGCTCGCTGGATCGATGTGCGTAAGGGTGAAAAGGATGATTTCTACGTACTTCTCGTTGGAGTGTCGCTAATCTCATTATGTGCATTTTTGTACATCGGTGTTTACCTCCCTTGGCATGTGATCGCTATTCAAGCCCTATTTGGGCTGGCAAATGCACTCTACTACCCTGCTTGGCTGGCAATCTTCACACGTCACGTAGATAGGAATGAAGAAGGACTCGAATGGAGTATGTACTTCGCAGGGGCAGATTTCACTGGTGCTTTGACTGCCGGGTTGGGTGGGTTGATCGTGTCTAGCTGGGGTTACCAGGTTGGTTTTTTGGTAATGGGTCTGACTTCTGTGTTTGGAGGCGCCCTCCTCTTAGGTATCGCTTCCGAGCTGAAACGCAAATAGAATAGAAGTACAAGACTTAGACTGTTATAATTTACCATGGATACTCAGTTAGTTAACACTATAAATACAGTTTTTACTGGAAGTTCGATTACATATGCAGCAATTTTTGGCTCTCTAGCCAAAGGAACTGCCACGCCCGAGAGTGATATAGATATCCTGTTCGATTATGATCCTACCAAGAGACTTTCTTTATTCGATCTACTTGAATTGCAAAACAAACTTGAGACTCAGCTAGGAAAAGATGTCGACCTAGTACCTATCGGAGGATTAAAAGAAGATATCAAGAAAGAAGTTTTAGAATCTGCTCTTACTGTCTATGAGAAGAGATAATTTGCGTATACAAGATATGCTTAAAGCTATTGAGGCGATTAATAGTTTTGTGTCGGGTATTGAATACACAGATCTTGAGAAGGACTTCATGCGTAAGAGTGCGGTTATGGCACAACTCACCATCTTAGGCGAAGCAGCCAAATCTCTTTCTGAAGAGTTTCAACTACAATACAAAGGCATCGAGTGGCATAAAGTCTCC
>JAEUSD010000013.1 GCA_016788825.1 Candidatus Doudnabacteria bacterium
AAGTTTGTCTCGCGTAGATTATCGTTTCGTGGAGGTTGATGTTGAATATAACGGAGGATTTCCAGACTTTAGTTGTGTAAGACTTTACGTAATGGAAACTGGGGACACGTCATTTAGTGAGAACAAAGCTTACTCTATATCCTCATCAGTCAGGATTTCCGATAAGCGAGGGAAGGTGATCTTTGACATGGGGCAGCAGACTAATAGGTCGATATTTATTAACAGACTTCGACTGGACCCTGCTTGTGGTGGAAATCCTGTTATAACTCTTCACGGTATCCGGCTTTACAACGACCTTCAGGCAAAAGCTGTATATAGGTTCTGGAGCGATAAGCACCAAAATCATTTTTATACCGCAGACGATAACGAAAAGAATGATGTTCTTGCAAAGTATTCTCAGTCAACTTGGAAGTACGAACGAGTCGCATTCCATGCTTTTGACGCAAATATCAATTACCCCGTATCTGCAGGACTATATCCAGTTTTCCGTTTTTGGAACAATACTTTGCAAGGTCACTTCTATACAATTGATCCAAACGAAGCGAAGGATTTAGTAAATCACCCAGAAAGAGGATGGGTATTCGAGTTTGAGGCATTTCAGGCTTTCAAAGCTCCTTATCAGAATTACACCGTGCCCTTGTATCGTTTCTGGAGTAATAGTTTGCAAGCTCACTTCTTCACAACAGACGAAGCCGAGAAGAACGATCTGATCAATAACCCTGGGAAGGGTTGGACTTACGAGGGGGTTGCATTCCACGTGTTGCCTTGAGAGTTTACGCCAGGTTGGATTCGAACCAACGACCTACTCCTTAGAAGGGAGTTGCTCTATCCAGCTGAGCTACTGGCGCATATTGAGATTATACCTTATATCAAGGGCCCCTCCGCTGACGCCTTGATAAGCACTTGAATATATCTCCGACTCTTTTGCTTCTTTATTTCTTTTTCAAAATGCTGTGCTTCCGGCTTGGTATCAAACTCTTTACTATAAACCAAATTCCACTTACCATTAAAGTTCTTTGTGAGCTACTGGCGCATTAGGGTGAATTATACAATAATCCACAGGGCTTGATCTAATATATTGCACCAAAAAATCCCCTTCAAGTGCTATATTCTGCTGACTAAAAATAACCATGCATCTAGTAATTCTTCCAAACCAACTCTACGAACTAAAGTATCTGCCTGCCGGAACTAAATCGGTGCATCTACTGGAACACCCTTATTTCTTCGAACACCCAAATAGAGAAATCCGCTATCACAAACAAAAGTTGATCTTGCACCGTGCTAGCATGCAGGCTTATCACGACTTGCTCTGTAAACATGGAATCAAGCCTCACTACCACGAGTTAAACGAACTAAGCAGAGAGAACTGCCTAGAAGACTTCATAAAACAAGAGAATATAAAAGAGCTAGCTTATTTCGATCCCACCGATAGATATCTACAAAATGAATTTATTACAACAAGCCAAAAGCTGGGTATCCACACAGAAAGGGTTCCAACTCCCAATTTCCTCACCCCCATCAATGAAATAGAGCTATTGTTTCAGGGAGTTGAAAACTATTCTTTTTCGGAGTTTTACACATGGCAGAGAAAACGCCTAAACCTACTCTTAGATAGTTCAGGAAAACCTTTGGGAGGGAAATGGATGTTTGAAAGTGCGGGCAGCGCAAAGATCCCTAGTAGCTTAGAAATCCCCAAGCTGCCCAAAATGAAGGCAAGTAACTATGTAGAACAAGCCACAACGCATGTAGAACGCGAATTCCCAAACAACCCGGGTCGCAGTGAGGATTTTATCTACCCCGTCACTCACAAACAAGCTCAAGATTGGTTAGCCGAATTTGTAAATTCGAGGTTTGGTAACTATGCACAGTATCTCGACTCGATCTGGCAGAACGGGCAGTTTTTATTCCATGGCGTATTGTCTCCACTGCTAAATATCGGATTACTCTCCCCGCAAGATGTGGTCGAAGCAGTCATGGCTCGCTTCAAAAAAGAACCCAAGATGCTGCAGAATGCCGAAGCTGCGCTGCGGCAAATAATTGGATGGCGCGAATTTATTCGCGCCATTTACATCACCTGTGGAGATAGACAACGAAGTATCAATCATTGGCATCACCACCACGATCTTCCACAGCAAGTTTGGCAAGCCAACACAGGTATCCACCCCGTAGATATTTGTCTTGACCGTGTCACAAACCATGCCTACACACATCACGCCGAACGGCTTATGGTATTGGGCAACTGGATGACCCTGTGTGAAATACATCCCCAAGACATTTACAACTGGTTTATGAGCATGTTCATAGATGCTTATGACTGGGCAGTTGTCCCCAACGTGTTTGGACTGAGCCAACAATCTGATGGCGGAATCATGGGAAGCAAGCCACACATTTCAGGTTCAGCGTACATTCGCAAAGTAAGCAATTATAAAGCAGCTGATTGGTGTGACCTCTGGGATTCTCTGTTCTGGAGATATATTTACACGCACAAAGAAATGATTGCCAACACACCCCGCCTCCGCGTAATCACAACTCAGTTAGCGCGCATCCCAAAACCCAGACTGCAAAAACACATTGAGGCGGCGGAGAAGTATCTTCACTCGCTGTACAGCAGCACCACATCCGCCGCCCACGGACAACTCAAACTTGGTTCAGAATAGTGGTAGAATATACTATGCGAAAGTACCTAATTCCCTTGCTTTGTGTAACAGCTGTGATCCTGCTTGGTGTTTCTATATTTCTGTTTGTGAGAAACCAAGGTTTATCTACTGAATTGGCCGATCTAAATCAGAAGTATTCTCAAACACAGCTAGAATTAGACCGTTTACGACAAGTATTGGATAACGAACAAGCAACCCAAGAAATTCCTATCTATTTCCCACGAAAACCCCAGTCCGTGGATAACCCCGAAGTATCATTTGCTGTAATGCGCAACCTTCTCATTGAAGACTTACCTCAAGCAATTATGGAGGTATATGCCACGGGTCTCCTAGACGAAGAACTCGCCTCTGGCTACTACTTTCCCAGCGGAGACCCGGAAATCAGCCTCAACAAGAAACTAGATCTGCGCGGCAATTCTGTTTGTGATGGGGCCAATTTCACAACCGATGTCACAGAGAACACACTTACAGTTAAATTTTGCCGCGATCTTATGCTCTCTGGTGTACTGGCAGATGCCTCTGTCCAAGATGCAATGAAACGAAGCTTACTCGGAATCGAAGGTATTTCCAAAGTTATCTTTCTCAACAAAGATGGAAACTGCATGTTCGATGAGAGTGGTCTTAACCTATGCCTAGACAAGAGATGAAACTAGACAGTGCTGTTCTTTATTCCAATGACGTAACCGCAGCGGTGCGTTTCTATACAGATCTGGGCCTCTCACTTATTACAGATAAATCTCCCGCTTTTGCCGCTTTGGCTTTTGAAAATGGGGTGCAATTGGCTATCAAAAAAAGCACCGAAGAGCGCGAAAGTCCTGGCTGTCAGACGATCTTTATAGACAGTGCAAATATTGAAGAAGTTTTTGCCAAAGCCAAATCCAAGAATCTAAACATTCGCAAGGAACTTACAACCCAACCCTGGGGACAAGAATTCAGCCTGTGGGATACGGATCAAAATAAAGTAGTGTTTGTGAAGCGAAGCTGATCACTTAACCAACTCCCGAACAACCGGATAGATGCGCTCTACCCATAGATAATACATTTTTCCAGAAGGATGTAGATTGTCGGCGGCGATGTAGCTATCGAGATTACGCATTCGTTGACTAATATCGTAGATGTCAACGAATGTGACCTGACGTCGAGCCGCCAAGTCCTTCAAAGCTATGTTGAAACTTGAGATTCCCTTGAGAATTGTAAGCCTGTCGCCGAAGGCGACAGCAGCCGGTGCCGAGCTAAGATCGGGAATTGAAATGAGCACCAGGCGAGTAGAATCTGGAAGCTGCGGAACTAATTTATCCACTATCTCTTCTACTCGCCTGGTGAAATCCGAGATCGGGACTTTTTGGACCCAATCGTTTACACCTATTTGCAAAGTTATTAAGTCGTATTTTGAATCCGCGATCCGGGTCAAGCCTGTTTCTAATAGATCAGTTGTTGTCCAACCGTTTTGAGCAATCGTGTCTACAAGACGAATCTGTATACCACCTGCGACTAATTTAGTGGTCAACTGGCTTGGCCAGTTTTCGCGCGTCTCCACAGAAGTTCCTATAGTGTAAGAGTCTCCCACTGCAAGATACCTCAAAGAGGTGTCAGCCACCGGAGTATCTGACTGGGGCGCCGTGTTCAATCTATTGAGACTCAAAAAGATCACGGCGCCCAGAAAACCCCAAATGGCAATAGTGGAAATTATTGAAATAAGCGTGCGCCGCGACATACATTAGACTATAATTAGATATGCTGCTTATTTTAGCAACCTGTGTACAATTATTGTTAAGTATTGGGGTGATTGCTTTGTCTCTTACACCATCGGCAAATCCCGCTCAAGATAGTTGGTCCGAATATACTTTGGTTTTGTTGTTACTGTTCTTTGTAGTTTCCGCCTTTGAGGTCTGGTACTTGATGCAAAACAGGTTTGCATACTTCCCCAAAGTGATGATTACGATTTCTATCTTTGTAATTGCGCTGACGATCGGCCTACTCGGGCTTATTCCTCAGGCAAAAACTGTTCGCGATGCTATCGTGTTCAACTATGGACAAACAGACACTCTCTTGAAGGCACGCGAGTTGGTGGATAAGGTTAAAGCAAATGAGCTGACGATTTCTGAAGCGATTGATGCTATCAATACTCAATTTGCAGATGAAGGTTTGGGGGAGTTAGGAGCTATGGCCATCAAGCAACTGCTTATAGAGCCGGATATTCAGATCGTGGCAGATGATCTAACTCCCAAAGTCCCCCTTGTTGTAGACAAATGGAGTTGCAATGAGGTTGGGTGTGCTTACACGGACAACAAATTTGTTTGGACAATATCCCGTGACGCACTTTTGCGCAGCTCCTTGCTCTCAGGAATGAGCTTAATAGCGATTACAGCAGTACTGGCTTGGGAATTACGCAAGTTAGATAAATTGAAAACATAATTAATACACTGCCCGTGGATGAACCTACTTTGTTCCGCGCATATGATGTGCGTGGAATCTATCCCTCACAAATAAACTACCAAGTCGCTTATCGGATTGCTTATGCTTTGTTTTCCAGCTTGCCTGGCGAGCGCTTTGTAATCGGCTACGATATGCGAAATGGGACAGAGGATCTGATCAAGGCTTTTGCCCAAGGGGCAAAAGCCTTGAATAAGCAACTTGTTTCTATCGGAATGTCGACGACGGACCGCGTGTATTTTGCCTTGGGCAAGTACAATTTCGCAGGAGGCATCATTCTTACCGCATCTCACAATCCACGTGAGTGGTTGGGAATCAAGATGTTCGGCCCCCAGGTTACTCCGCTCAATTTAGAGCAGATCCACCAGAAATATCGTGAACTAAGTAGCTTGGATGTTCCACCTATGCCTTCTGATACAACTGGGCTGGAGTTATTGGATGTCAAAGCTGATTATGTAAAGCATGTGCTCAGCTTCGTGAATGTTGAGAATATTTCAAATGTAAGTGTTGTGGTCGACGCGGGGAATGGCCTTGGGGGCGTCAATGCCCAAGATGTCTTTCGGGCCATTCCCCGCGTCGAGCTTCACAGCCTATTCTGCGAGCCCAATGCCAACTTCCCTCATCACGAAGCAAACCCTGCCATTGCCAACAGTACAAAGCAGCTGTCAGACCTGGTGATCAAAACTCGCAGCAAGCTGGGGATTGCTTTTGATGGGGATGGGGATCGCTGTTTTTTGGTTGATGAGAACGGAGACTACATACCTGGACACCACTTGGCTGCCCTACTTGCCCGTATCATGCTTGAGAGATATCCTGGCAGCGCGGTAGTGTATGACTATCGAAATGTGTTGGCTATAGAACACGAGTTGAAGCGTAATGGTGGCAAACCTGTGCGAACAGCGACAGGGAACCCTTTCTTCAAAGCAGCAATGCGCAAAAACCAAGCTGTTTTTGGGGTAGAACCTACCGGACATGTTTACCTGCGCGACAACTACTACGCTGATAGCGGGATTATCGCTGCGCTAATTGTATTGGAGTACGTGTTGCAGTCTGGGGAAAATCTATCTGAGCTTGTGGCAGAATACCGGCAAAACTTTTTCGCTTGCGACGAGTTGAACTTGGAGTTAGAGCCTGGCAAAAGTTTTGCCGATATCACCGAAAGGCTCAAACAGAAGTACCATAATGGCAGGATTTCCGAGCCAGACGGCATTGTGATCGAGTTCGCAGGATGGCGAATGAGCGCGAGGCCTTCAAATACGGAGCCGAAGATTAGAGTGAATATCGAGACGAATTCCCAAGTGCAGTTGAACAAGTTAGTAATCGATATTCATGAGTTGATTAGTGAATTTGTAATGGAACCGGGAGAGCGTAAAGAAGATATCGCGCATCTGACCCCCGAACAGAAGTTTGATCAGATAATTCATAACCTGTGGTTTACCTGGAATCCACATTATATTTTGCCGTTTATCGACCTCTACGGAGATGGGTGGCGGCGGAATCCGCCGCCACAAAAGTTTTCTTCAGTTTATGGCCAGCAGAAGTTCTCTGAGATTTTGCATGCCAAGAATTGGGAGTTGGATCAAACAATTCGGTTGCTTAAAGATTACTTAAATCCACCTTGGACCTGGTTTGAGCACAGTCAGCTTGATGATAAAGTGAGAGCGTATTTGGCTGATCATCCAATTGCCTACTTTTGTATGGAGTATGGCTTGGTGGATTGGCTCCAGATCTATTCTGGGGGCTTGGGAATACTGGCTGGCGACTTTCTTAAGCAAGCGAGCGACTGCGGTGTACCTATGGTTGGAGTGGGAATTTTTTATCATCAAGGTTTTTTTCACCAAGATTTCGATATAAACGGGTTTCAAGTAGAGACATACTTGGAGCAGAACGCTTCGGATTACCCTTTTGAATTAGTCAAAAGCCCTACTGGCGAAGTCTTGGAGATCCCGATCGAGATCGTTGACCACGAGGTATGGACAAGGGTCTGGACGTTTAGGATCGGACGAATCAATCTCTACTTGTTGGATACTAACTTTGAACGAAATCAGCGTTGGGAGGATAAAATGATCACAGCGCATTTGTACGGGGGAGATAATGACACCAGGATACGTCAAGAAATTTTACTTGGGATTGGCGGAGCAAGGGTGCTTAATGCCTTGGGTATCTCCCCTTCCATCTATCATATGAATGAGGGGCATTCGGGATTTCTTGTGCTTGAGCTGGCCCGTCGCCTGATCGAAGGTAACCAGGTGCAGTTCGAGGACGCGATCAAAGAAGTTTCCAAGCAGCTTGTATTCACAAATCACACTTTGAAACAAGCTGGAAATGACATCTTTGATTACGAAATGATGCGTAAATATTTCTTCACTTATCTGGATAATCTGCATACCGACTTCGACAGGTTATTTGCGATTGGCAAGGATGAGCAGTACGCAAAGGGTGGCTTTTCGATGACGAAGTTGGGAATGCGCCACGCGCAGGTGACAAATGCGGTCAGTAAACTACACGGCGTGGCGGCCAAGAGGCTGTGGCCGGAGCAGGAACTGCTACCAATCACTAACGGTGTACATATGCCTACCTGGGTAAGCCCAGAGATCCATCATTTACTGGATAAATATGTTGGTGAAAACTGGCATGATCCGGCATACCAGGTGGATTACAACAAGATTATGGACATTCCTGATAATGAGCTGTGGCAGGTCCATCTCGAAAGGAAGCATAAGCTGATCAGTTCACTAAACAACGAGATGGACCTAGAGTTTGATCCTGGCCGTTTGACAATCTCCTGGGCCAGGAGGTTTGCGGCATACAAACGGCCAGACCTAATTTCTAATGACCTGGCTCGCCTTGCCGAGATCGTGAACAACACTGACCGCCCAGTACAGATTATTCTCACCGGCAAGGCTCACCCTCAGGATCAACTTGGAAAAGGTTTGCTGCAGCAAATGTGGCAAAGCTTGAATAACGACCGATTTCGTCACAAAGTGGTACTAATTCCAGGCTACAACTGGCAGCTTGCTAGGCGTATGGTCTCAGGTGCCGACATCTGGTTAAACACGCCTTACCGCTACGAGGAAGCATCCGGCACAAGTGGAATGAAAGCAGCTGCCAATGGGGTACTCCAGTTTACAACGCTGGATGGCTGGACAGACGAAGTGGATTGGACAGACAAAGGCTGGGTAATAAGTGAAGAGGACCCTGCTCACTCTCTCTATGATACGCTAGAAAAACAGATTGCACCTGCATTTTATGATCAAAAAGATTGGGTTATCCGAATGAAACGAACAATGCTGGCAGTTATATATAATTACTCGACTCAGAGGATGCTTTCTGAGTACATGCAAAAGATATATTTACCGCTGATAAAACCCTAGCAATGGCAACAGAAAAAGCATACTTCGCCACCGGTTGTTTCTGGTGCACAGAGGCAATATTTCAGAAACTAAAAGGTGTCATCCGCGTAACGCCTGGCTATTCCGGGGGCGAAGTCGCCGATCCTACGTACGAAGAAGTGTGCACCGGGACTACGGGTCATGCAGAGTGTATCGAAATTGAATTTAACCCTGAAGCTATTTCTTACAGCCAATTGCTCGAAATATTCTGGTATACACATGACCCGACCACGCTAAACAGACAGGGAAATGATATCGGAACACAGTACCGTTCTGCTATATTCTTTTTGAATGAAACCCAAAGAGAACAGGCTGAGCAAAGCAAACAAGCGCTTGAAAGCTCTCACACCTACGATTCCCCGATCGTCACAGAGATTACCCAATTCGAAAAGTTCTACCCGGCAGAGGATTATCACAAGGACTACTTTACGAGAAATCCAGACCAAGGGTATTGCCAGGTAGTAATCGCCCCCAAGGTCGCTAAGCTACGCAACAAGTATATTCAGTTGTTAACTAAATAAGTTGTATAATAATTCTATGGTTTTAGTATTCCAAAGAGAGAGTTATCAGGATCTTTCCAATTCTAAAGCGGCGAGAAGTCAATTAACAGATAAGCAGAAATCTTTTCCTTACTTCCTCATGGGAGGATACACCTCTGTTTTTATTAGTGAAGAATCGGAGCTAAAGATTCCTTTAGAGGATACAGGCTATGGTCGAGGTGTATTCCAAACAAGTAGAGTCAGGGCAGCAGATGATCCAAACCTAACCGGAGACTCAATGTTAGTAACGATAGCTGTCCCCCTTGAACAATTTATGGATAAAATTGCCGAAACGATTTGTTACCATAGTGGACCTGACCCCCTTATGAGTAGGACCACTCGGGTTACTCTTTCAGAAGAAATTGACCGGTTTAGACGTCACGGCGGCATTATGTCTTACAGCAGAGTATCTTTTAATTGGGGAGAAAATGAAGAAGACTTGTTATTAAAACATAGTCTCATCATTTGCAAACCCGCAAAAGATGGAAATTACTCTGAGATTTTGTACGTAGGACAAGAATTTGAAAGGCTTTATCCAGAAGCTGTCGCAGAAGTAAAAAATAGCATAGGAGGTGAGATAAGGGCCAAAGAAAATAAACCTCCTCTCAAATAGCCTTCGCAAATTCCGGCTTGAGGAAGTGCTCGTAGACTTTGAGTGCCAAGCCGCTTGTGAGACTAAATAAACTTACGATCACGGCTCCCAGCACAAGCGGCGCTGATGTATAGAAGTTAGCTCCGATTCCCAACACAGCCCACACCACAACCAAGACAAATGCGTAATCAGTAAGGAAATAAAGGACTTTAAGTGCTAGCGCCGTCGCGACCCCAATCATGATCCCCGACCAAACCTCAGGACCTACTCCAAAACCTGTCCATGAAACTTGCGTCAAAGCAGCCGAGATAGCCGCAATTGTAGCTACACTTACCCACCCTAGGTAAATGCTTATCGGGATATGTACCATCCAACGAGTTTTCGCTGACGCCTTGTACACCGATACTTCCAGCTTTAAGTAGATCATGATCAAAGATACTAGCAGCACGGCAATGCACAGAACGCTCAAACCCAACTGCTCATAATGCCAAGAAACGAGCCAGAGAATGTTTGCAGCTGACGCCAACAAATACCACCAGAAAGCTTTTCCTAACCAACTGTCTACCTCCCTTGGGTTGCGCAGATGATAAACCGCATAGGCTAGCAAGCCCAGATAAATTACCCCCCATATCGCAAAAGTAAGCCCTGCTGGGGTAAAGTAAGTAAAGTACTTATCCGAAACCTCGGCTGTGGTAATGGCATTCAGAGGGATGAGGTTAACCAATACATTTAGAAAAACTGTGATCACAGTTGTGGCAAACACGACGAAATTCTTGTAGCTATTTTGCATAGTTGTTTTATAATGTGCTTAAACAGTATCATTTACATAACTACAGGTCAAATATGGGTATACTCAGCGAAACTACCGAACAGCAGTATTTCGAAATTCACGAAGAGGACATTCCTAATTTATTTAACAAGATCGAAGAGATTGGAGAGTCATTGCTCAAAGCAATGCTAAAAGGGATAAAGTTGCGAATCTACCTAGATCCCGACATCAACAGGGATATCAAGGAGCAGCAAGATCTACTGATGTATAGATTGCTAACCGAGTATTTGGAATACTTCCAAAGTCAAGAAGTCATAGAAGTGCTATTGTCGCCTTTGAGCAACCCGGAGACAACCACAGAATCAGCGTTTGATTGGAAAAATCACAATATTGAACGAAGGCAACAAAGAGAGTTGGCAATTAAACAGGGGATCTCTGCACCATTAATAGTTCAAAAAGGCTCGTCTGGGGCCTATTCAAAAAGACTGCAATCAAAGTATGAACAAAAGAATTCTCCTCTAGATGACGTTGCCCGCAGAGTACAAAATGTCGATTACATCGACCTAAATGACGGAGTATTTGGAAATCGATGGCAGAAATTCTATTCGCCAGATAAGGGCTTAACCCAGAATGACAGATTAGAAATTCTTGTAGAACTGATCGATTCTGAATCCAAGTATGTGGCACAGGCAGATGTAATTCAAGCAGCAATATACAATGAAAGTGTGTCTAACTTGGCACTTGTTGAGATGCTATTTCTAGTGGCTCGAGCCATTTGGGATGGACAAGAGTTTATCGGCTATATAGAAGATTTTGACCCGATAAGATATTCACGTATCAAGTTTTATGAAAGTATTGTTGGGAACTTATCCCCCTACCCTGACACCGTTGCACAACTCCAGTCACTAGATATCGATGTACTCACAGATCGCCAAAAGGCAATAGAACTTATCTCACAACATGTGGATAACGATGAAGCGAGAAATCTAAAGATTATGATCGGCTATCTGTGGCAAACTGAAAACTGGGAAGAAATTTTGACAACTGAGAGATCCCTTGTTGAAAACTTCAAGATCGTACCCAATTGTAAAGATATTTTTGACCAAGCCAACAAGACGCACAAGCTGAGATCCAAGACCCGTAACAGTCTAATTGGGTTTGCCAAACTAATAGACTTGGATAGTATTCGTATAGTTGACTCTTGGGAAGGGCTACGCAAACATACAGAACAAGAGCTCTCAAACTTCTCAGAGATCTGCGGTGTGGAATCAAAAATGCAATTCCCTCCAAGTGTTGAAATCTCCAACATTTCAACCGGTATAAGCAATGCAAATAACCAAAACTTACCAAAAGGCTACCCTACTAGAACACCAGGTACACCGACTTTTTACGAGGCGCCAATACTAGCTACTGCACCTTGGGCCGACCGTGCAGAAATAGATGGAACGCTCAAAGCCGAACTAGCGACTCGCGCACGTTCATACCACGAGCAAGAGCTAGAATTTGATGCCCACAATCGCCCCGTAAACCCACTTGGAGATACAGGTATCGTAGGGCGAGGTGAGTTAGGTAAATGGGGCGTCAACAGTGCTGCCGACCCACTGATCACCAAGTTGGATCCTGTTACTCAGGAACTTAAGATCTTGGTAATCAAGCGCAAAGATAATGGGCAGTGGGCAATCCCAGGAGGAATGGTAGATTTTGGGGAACTTGTGAGTGCCACAGCTCTACGCGAACTGAAGGAAGAAACCGGGGTAGAAGTTGATAGAAAACAATTTGCATCGAGAGCAAAGAAGGTTTATCAAGGTCCAGTAGATGATAGGCGGAATACGAATAACGCTTGGATGGTAACATCAGTATTTCATTACCACCTCAACTCTGATGAAGTAGCTACAGATGCTAAGGCAGGAGACGATGCAGCTGACGTAGAATGGGTAACAATCTCCCCCGAACTCTTGCATGGGATAACACGTAGTGAAGATGACAGTTTGTATGCAAACCATGAGGAATTTGTTCAACGAGCACTGGCAATGTTCTACAACGACTCTGGCAGCTCATTGCCAGATAAAACGAAGCGCCAAATTCTGCGCTGTTTAAGACGGGAGCTTTAGACCTGCTCCCTTCGGAAGCAGTAGTCAATGTGGTCGTTGTACATCCCGACCGCTTGCATAAACGCAAAACAAACCGTACTACCGACGAATTTGAATCCCAATTCTTTGAGTGCTTTGCTCATAGCATCGGACTCCGGGGAGGTGGCGAGGTAGTCAGCCTCTGAACGGATGTGGTGGTCTATAGTCTCGCCACCGACAAAGGACCACAGCAAAGCACTAAACTTGCCATGGCCGCCACCAAGTTGCAAATATGCCCGCGCATTGTTCACGGCGGCCATGATCTTGGCTCGATTGCGGATAATGCCAGCATCTTGCAGCAAATCCGCAATCTTCCCCTCGTCATATCCGGCAACTTTTTCAGGATCGAAATTATCAAACGCAGCCAAGAAACCGTCACGTTTATTCAACACTATTTCCCAGCTCAACCCAGACTGAAATGAATCAAGCGTCAACTTGGCAAACAGTTGAGCATCGTCATGTACTGGGACTCCCCACTCTTCATCATGATAAGCAATATACTTAGGGTTTTTGAGATTGACCCACGGGCAACGTCGTTTTTGATCCATGGAATATGATAACAGTTTAGTGAATAGGCAAAAACAAGGGTCCCGATAAATCGGGACCCTGCGATTTCAAAGATTATGAATCAGCTTATGCAGCTTTTGGCATATCTTCTTGGTCATCTTCCTCAGCACTGAAATCTACTGGGGTGATATTTCCCTCTGAAGCTTCATCAGCTTGACTAGCTGGACGAACGTTAGCGGCTTGCAGGCCTTTTTTGCCTTCTGCTACTTCGAACTGTACCTGTGAGTCTACAGCTGGTGGATTGGCTGAGCCAAGTTTCCATTGGGAGATGTGAAAGAAGACATCCTTCGTTTCACCATCTACTTTGATAAAACCATATCCTTTTTCAGAGTCATATCTTTTTACAACTCCGATTTTTGTTTCGCCTATTTGCATACGAAAAAAATAAAAATAAATAATTAAAAAGTGACTCGGGAATGTTTGAACTTTGAAGAACTCGCAACTCCTCTGTAACTCTACGTATATTTTAGCATATTTATCTAAATATATAACGATTTGGCTATTCAAACCCAATAAATGATTGCAAGCGACCTGTTTCGGGGTTTGGGGTAAATAAGTTGGGCCGAGAGACGAATGAGCACCACTGCGCAGTTTGAGAACTGGTCAGGAACTCGGCTTGGCTTACTACAGAATGGATTTGCGACATTACTTCTTGGCAAGAACCGACTAAATTTGTGTTTACAACCAGGAAAGTATTGGCGATTACAACCAATGTCGCAAATCCAGCGGCCGCAAAGAATTGTTTGGTTTTGAAGACTTCTGCTCCAAGTAGAATGCTGATTCTGTCATGCCGGAAGCCAAACCATGCAAGCTGCAGTTTATGTTCATCAAGCATTAGGATTTTATCCAATGCTTCCACAATCCCGAGCTTATTACCTGTTATTTGAGCTGCCCACTCATCAGCTGCCAGTTCGCTCAGCACTTCGTAACTTGCAAAGATATTGCCGCGAAATGGAAAAGGTAGCAACATACTTTGAACCAGAGAGACAACAGCCTTGCGCAAAGGGTCTCTCGATTTCATGTGATATGTCTCATGTTGAACCACGCTTTTTAGTTCTCTGGCCGTGAGTCTACCGACTAGGAAACTAGAAATGTAAACCTGGGGTCTGAAAAATCCGGCTGTAAATGCGATCGGCTGCGCCGATCGCAACAAATGTATTTCTCCATCTTGTTTTTCGGCCACAAATTGATGTAGGTACATCTGAGTTTTCAACCAACTCAGTAGAAACCTGCCCCCTGCCCCGCTTACTTTGAGCCAGAGGACAGTCACCATTCCCCCTAGCAGCAGAGTCCCTGTTTGATTTGCGGTGGATAGCAATTCTGGCAAACTGCAATTTACCCTCACAGCAGAAGCCAGCAATGCGAGTTGTGTCGTAAAGTCTGGCCAAATACGGAAAGTCAAAGTAGCCAGTAGACCAAGGTAGGCAATTCCTAATAATAGAATCAAAAAAAACGCCCAATCTTTCTGGCAGCGGTAATTAGTCGGCATTTTCGGATAAAAATTTCTTAAGCAGTTTCCTATGTTGCGGATCGTGTTTGATAGTCTCCACAAAATGAGATATCGCCAATGTCCCATATGCATTGAGCACGCCTTTGTACATTTTACTTAGTGCACTCTCTGCGTACTCATCTTTTGTTTGTTTGGGAGAATACCTGTAGGCGTTTCCATCTTTTTGTCTATCTAGGACGCCTTTCTTGTAAAGCCGCTGCAACATGGTCATCACGGTAGTATAGGCCAATTTGTCGGCCATCCGCATTTGGACTTCGGCAGGACGCATCGGGCGTTCAGAATTCCATAGCACTTCCATTACTTTTTGTTCGAGATTACCTGTTAGTTTAAGCATACGCTCAGGAAACGATCGTATACTATACACCTGTAGTAGATGATTGGAAACCCTACCTTACAAGTGTAGCGACAATGCTTGCCAATACAACGAATAATCCTTGGTAACCAAAATCAATGAGATACAGTTTCAAAGACTTGTCTGTAAAGATGTAGTTCGTGGCAAACGATGTCCCAATGTAACCAATTGCGACCAGTGCACCCAAAGCTGCCCCATCGGCCAAAGCTGTGATGTTGAACAAGTGCACAAGTAACGAAGTCACCGCCCCCATCACCATGGCTGCTATAAAAGTAAACAGGTAACCCACCCCTGGGCCGTTCTTGATATCTTCTTCTGTGAAACCTACCTCTTTCATCCAAGGCTTACCGAATAACGGTCCATACCAGACGAACCCTAACGCCATCGATAATACTCCAATTATAATTACTGCAAGTATGCTGATTTGCATATTCTTGGACTTAACAAATAAAATTACTTAATTAGTTGCAATAGTCACTGATTTTACCCTCTGTGCCCCCACCGGGCAAAGCCTTCACCAAAGTCTTTTCGTCTTTTTCTAGGTAGTCTAGCCAACAGATTGCATAGTAGGCAGTTTCCTTAAAAGTACTGTGTTGCTGTGCCCAGACTGTGTTTTGACTCTGAGTGTTGTGGGCACGCAGGTCATATACGCCCCAATCCATTCCTACATTGAGTGGGTTTGTGTGGCCAATTTCTTCCGCCACCAATGTGCCTTGTCTATAAAGTTTTTGAGTTTTGAAGTAATGTGTACGCGAATCATCTGGCTGGGCAGCAGGGAGCTCAGCATCAACGATCGCAGCGAATTCGTCAGACAATGTC
This sequence comes from Candidatus Doudnabacteria bacterium, assembly GCA_016788825.1. Classification (GTDB taxonomy): domain Bacteria; phylum Patescibacteriota; class Dojkabacteria; order J137; family JAEUSD01; genus JAEUSD01. Next base: position 15,760 of record JAEUSD010000013.1, read on the forward strand.
AGTAAGTGGTCAAATCTAATCATAACTCCACAGGGCGCGACGAAATCTAAAATTATTTGCACTTCTCCTGCTTCGATGTAACGACTTCCGCGCCACAAAATAGCATCTATGGGCATGCGGACTGTAATTTTATTCGTAGGGCTGTTGTCAAACCTAAAACCGCCGTGAGGTTTGTAATTCCCGCCTCTTACTTGCCCAGGGTACAACACATTTGTAGCCAAAGAAAGGTCGACTGGGGATTTAAACGTAAGGGGTGTAGGACAATTGGGGACGTTTCCCATAGCTTTCCATGTCTCTCCGTCGAAACTCCACATTATCCCTGTCGGAGCGGCTTCTGTGTCTTCACTGCTCACAGTACCTACGCTCCGACTACTCGTGGTAGAGTTTGGCTCTACTTCTGGTTGCGACTTCTGGGAGTTCTGGATAAGCATTACCGCGATGGCAACAGCGAGGATAGTAACTGTAAAGAACAACGCAATGATTAAGTACTTGTTGCCAAACTTCTGCATAAAATATTGTACCAGGATTAAAAATTGATAGGAACTGTGGAGTTATCCCTTTTCTCACGCTAAACTTAAGCTGTTTAAAGAGCATTCATGAAAAATATCAAGATATTTGCCGCCATTGGCGCCGTAGTAACATTCATCGTTATCGTCAGCTTCGTCATTCTGTCGCAAAATCCGAATGCCGTTACCACCACAGAGACACGAACAAGCAGCTCTAGCCCCGTCACCATCTCCGTCGGCAGCACATCTACATCATCGACAAGTACAACAGCAAATGTGGAACCAGGAAGCGGTATTTATAAGAATTATGTTGAGGGAGATGTAGCCAGCTACCCCAGCAAGCAAAAAGTCCTCTTTTTCTACGCCAATTGGTGCCCATCTTGCCGCGGACAGGATGAAAGTTTGAATTCTAACTTGGCTGCAATCCCTAGTGACCTGGTAATCTTGAAGGTGGACTACGACAATTCAACTTCCCTTAAACAAAAGTATGGAGTTACCCTCCAGCACACATTTGTACAAGTGGATGAGAACGGGAATCTCTTGGCAAAATGGAACACTTTATATGGAGATTACAGTATAGAAAACATTATTCGTAATTTGCTCTAGAATGGAATTTATTCCCCTATCTTTTTTTGCTGGGGTGCTTACTATACTTGCGCCGTGCGTGCTACCTCTTCTACCTGTGATACTTGGTGGAACGCTTACTGAGACGAAGTCGAGGCTGAGACCGCTATTAATACTTCTATCACTGGCAAGCTCAATCGCCTTGTTTACCTTGTTGCTGCGGGCGTCTACGGCATTGATCTTTATCGATCCTGCCGTATGGAACATACTTTCGGGATCGATTATTTTTGGTTTCGGGTTGATAACTTTATGGCCTAACTTGTGGGAGGCCGTAGACGCCCGCCTCAGATTGGGGAACTTTTCTGCACAATGGTTACAAAGGTCCCAGAACTCTCAAGGTGTATGGGGACCAATTTTGCTGGGATCAGCAATGGGCCCAGTATTCACAAGCTGTAGTCCAACTTATGCCTTGATCGTGGCAGTTATCCTCCCCCAAGATTTTGGAACAGGTATTATAAATCTTTTGGCATATATCACAGGAATTATAGTCATATTTGGAGCTATCGCATTGGGAGGACAAAGGTTACTAAAAAACGTCCGGGGGATTTCAAATCCCAATGGAATATTCAAACGAAGCTTAGGTGTGATATTCATTATTCTCGGATTATTGATAGCAACAGGATTGGAAAAAAAGTTAGAAAGTGCCCTACTTGACCTAGGTTTCGCCAGCGGACTAATTCAAGTTGAGACTCAAATTATGCAACAGATAACAGAATAACATGTGGACCAATTCAAGGATAAAATATATCTTCGGGCTTCTGCTATTGGCTGGTTTAATTGGGGCCGGGACATGGGTAATGTTTGACCACGGAATAATCATCCCCAACACCCCAAATTTCAATGAGTTTCCTGTACGAGGGGTTGATGTGTCTTCGTATCAGGGCGAAATCGACTGGGAGGTGCTTGCAGGAAATGATATCGATTTCGCCTTCATCAAGGCGACCGAAGGCAGCTCATTTGTTGACCCTTACTTTGCTCAGAATTGGGACCGGTCTGGCAAAACTAAATTAAAGATCGGCGCCTACCATTTTCTGAGTTTTGACAGCCCGGGAAAAAGTCAGGCGGAAAATTTTATTCGCAACGTGCCAAAGTTAGAAGGGGCTTTTCCGCCAGCAATTGATGTGGAGTTTTATGGCGATAAAGCCGCGAACAAGCCCTCACGCGAAGCAGTTCAAACAATCCTAAACGACTTTATCGCCATCACAGAAGCACATTATGGACAAAAACCCATTATTTATACCGTATACGAAACCTATGATTTGTACATCAGAAATGACTACATCGAGTACCCGTTGTGGATCCGAGATGTGATCTGGAAACCTTCTTTCGCAAATACTCCTTGGACATTCTGGCAATATTCAGCAAAAGGGAAAATGCCAGGCTATGTCGGTGAGGAGTATTTCATCGATCTGAATGTATTTAAAGGTACGCCGGAAGAGTTTGCTGAAATGTTCTAGCTCACTATGAGCTTGTCCCCACTGCCTCACTGATATTTTCGTAGCCGTCACGTTTGAGTAGCGTAGTCAAACCTCTGCTTATTTCGCCTACCAATTGCGGCCCTTGAAATATCATGCCTGTAATCAGTTGCAGCAAAGTAGCTCCTCTTCTAATTTTTTCATAAGCATCTTCAGCTGAGAAGATGCCTCCTACTCCGACAATTACCAGCTGTTTACCGTAATTCTTGTAGGTGTAACTTATGAGGTCATTGCTGAGTTTCTGTGTAGGCAAACCACTAATGCCCCCCTTAGCATCTGCAGGAAGGTGATCATGTATCAGTTGCGGGTCGCGGGCTTTGGTGAGATTACCGATCACCACCCCAGTGATTTTGAAACGCACCGCGACCCGCAACAAAGCATCAAATTCTTCTATCGTAAGGTTAATTGGCAGCTTAATAAATACCGGCTTCTTAATATTCAGACTAGAGATCTTTGCTAGCAATTTTTGCAATCTATCTTCGGTTGTAAACGGTTCGCCCCCGAATGTGTTGGGGCAAGAAACATTGATAGTGTAGTAGTCACCGATTTGTTGAGACTCAAGATACTGCAAGCATTCATAATAATCTTGAATCCCCTGCTCTTCGGTCGCAGTCCGGGAGCTGTTTGTTTTGGCCACGGATATACCTACGATCGCCCTGTGCTGACTGTAAGATTGAAGCTTCGTCACAAATTTTCTTACCCCTATATTCATCAAGCCGTAATAAACGACCAGGGCCTTGGATTTCGGTAAACGCCTCAACCTTGGTTTTGGGTTTCCTGAATAGGCTTCGAGCGTCACTGAACCGAGTTCCATCGCTCCGAAACCAACTTGTGGGAGAATATCTACCAGATTGGCGTTTTTATCAAATCCTGCTGCCAGACCTACCGGGTTACGAAAGTGCAGGCCGGCAACTTCTTGGGTAAGTGCGGAACTCTCATAATCAAACATCAAACGCGTAAACCACTTCGTCACCTCAAACCGACCCAAGAAGTTGCCGACAGCTAGCATGCGGTCATGCACAAATTCCGGATCAAATTTAAACAGTACAGGCTTCACAACATTGCGATACAAAGTGCCGATCATATCCGATTATACTCCGACTTTTGCTTAAGTCTATGGGATCTGTGTAATACTCAACTTTGCGATGGCAGCGCCGCCTCGCTCATAATACTCCATTCTAATTGTATGAAGGGAATTATCTAATTTCTTTGTCACGACATCAGTCATCGCAGCGTGATCAGTCCAGTTATTTAGGATCACAACATTATCCAGAAGTAACCGCACCCCGTCGTCACTCGTTGTGGCAAATTGATAACTATAGCCCTGGGTTAGTCTCAGTGTAGCAGTCCATCTCACTGAGAAGTTATCTGCATTCATCCCCGCTAACGGTGCCTGGACACCCCAATCGTACTGAGGAATAGACTCACAACGTGTATGAACAGGCAGCCCTCTTAACAATGGATTGTTAAAGTACTCGGCTTTGTACTGCCCTACGGGGCAATCTACAACCCTACCCACACTGAACTTGGCGCTAATACTTGCACTTGCTCCATATTTATCAGTTGCTTTAAATACAACTATTTCGTCCCCAAACCAAGTATTGGGGTAAGACAATGTAGCTACATTATCTACTATCTCAACTGTTAGTTTTTTGTTCCCAGAGTAACTCCAGGTAATTTCGTCTCCAGCGTTTGGATCTGAACCGTAGTCTGCTAGGTTTATAGCCTGGAAGCTTTCGCCTTGGTAAATTTTTTGAATCGGGATTTGTTTTACTACCGGAGGATCGTTAGCGATTGAGATATCCAGTATGGCTGTCGCTAAACCTGTTTTCTCGTAATACTCAACCCTCACCTCGTGCTCTCCTGCCTCAAGGCCAACATCCACCCTGTCTGTAGCCCACGAATGATCTGACCAATGGTCTAGCTTTAGAATATTGTCTACATACAAACGAATTCCATCATCGCTTTGAGTAATGAATGAGTAGATAGCCGAGATCGGAACGTTGAATTGTTTCTTCCATACGACAGAGAAATTATCGGCTGAGATCCTTGGGGCAGGGGCAGCCTTGCCCCAGTCATATTTAACTGAGTTCTCGCACCTTGTTAAGGCTGGGATTCCTGCAAGATCGGTATTATTAAAATACTGTGCTACATACTGCCCAGGACAATCCAGAGGAAGAACCTTAAACTCGGCCGTACTGCTTGCAGTACGGCCCCATTCATTTGTAGCCGTAAACGTAATCTCTTCTGCTCCGTCCCAACCTGCAGGAACTGTCAAAGTGGCCACGTTATTTACAATGCTCACGTCGATATTTACGTTGCCACTTACCTGCCAGCCTAACCCGGACTGCTCTTCAAAGTTTGTAATGTAGTCGCTTAGTTTAATCGGGATAAAGGATCGACCATAGTTCACTGTCTGGCCAGGAATCTGTGTCAACAGAATTTGCGGAGGCACAACTTCTTGAATACTTAGGTGTGCCTCCGCAAGTCCCCCATTCTCGTAGTATTCAACTTTAACCGTGTGGTCTCCGGCTTCAAGGTTTTTCCTTACTTGGGAAATGTTGCTACCATCGATCCACTCGTCGATCACCGGTTCAAACATATCGTCGATGAACAATCTCACGCCATCATCGGCTTTCACAGAGAAGATGTAATCTGCCAAATTGGGGAAGTTTATATTCCCAGTCCAGCGCACACTGAAGTTGTCTTTTTCGCAGTTTGGTAATTGAAGTGAATTGCCGAGCAAGGCTTGGATTCCAGATATCTCACAGTACTGAATGAAAGCTTGTCCCACTCCCCCGCTCCCGCCGGTCCCATCCTTAGCCTTGCCCCCAGCGCCACCGTTTGAAGCTATGGTGATGCTGTCTGTATTTATCTTATCTGCTAAGATCTTGATCGAACCTCCAGCACCTCCACCACCTCCCCCGTGTTCACTATCTGGTACACCATTGTGATCTTCACCGTTTTCACCATTGCTCAAGATTGAGCCAGTACCCAAAACCTTATTTGCCTCGATATAAATAATCCCACCACCATTTCCACCGCGCCCGCCAAAGCCACCACCCCCACCCGAATCGTCAGTTCCTCCCGAACCCCCTGCACCTCCGAAGAATAATTTGGATAAATTTTCTTCGCCGTAAGTTACTGTTGAACCTAAGCCTGGATCGCCGTAGAAAGGATCCTTGGCATTCCCGCCAGGAGATCGATGCGCTCCTCCTCCGGCACCAGCGCCACCATCTCCCGTACCTGGGCCAGCTCCTCCTCCTCCCGGTTCGTTTGGAACGCGCGTCCTACTTCCTTGCCCATTCAACCCCTCTCCTTGAATCCCGATTGCAGCCGCACCAACAGTTCGAGCACCTCCTCGAAAACCAGTTCCCGTCGCGTCTATCGTTCCGCCTGATTGCAAGTTAACAGAGCCATTCGCCCTAAAAGCCATCACACCTCCAGTTCGACCATCCCAAGGATGCACTGTCAATTTGCCAGAAACATTTACATCTGTGTAATGGGGAACTTTCAAGACTTGAGCTGAGGAATTCGGTGTGAGATAGCTATTGGCAATAGCTGACTCCAGCGTTATCCAACAGAAACTGATATGGGAGATCTTAGCAAAATCATAATTCCCGGCCTGATTGCCCATGCTTTGCACTATCATGATTTCATCCCCAACCTTGAAACCAAGGGTCGAGGCAACACACACTGCATTATCCCCAGACAACGCACTGTTCAAAACATGAGTTCGGACGTTGTCTGTATATTCTGTCTGCCCTGTTGCGATATTAAGTTCACCATCTGCACCATTTCCTAAGTTAAACGCCATGCTTGGAATTACGGATGGACCACCAGTTCCCCAGTCGAATTCGATCTTATCTTCGCAAGAATAGTCTACTGGTTCACCTGTTAGAGTTTGATTATCGAAATATTCTGCAAGGTACTTGCCATGAGGACATGCAACATTTGCAATAAGTTGGGACTCTGCTATTCCCCCAGAATTCTGCGCAGATACTGACACAGTCTGCTCGCCGACGCTACCCCAGTCATACACTGCATTAGCTGTTCCTTGGCCTGACTTAGGCGCAGGGGACCAAATAAATTGGAGGTTTCCAGCATTGGATGGGCTTACTAGAGCTGTAAACTCTTGCGGCGTATTCAGGTCAACCTGAGTTGGCCCATCAATATATATTTGTACCGGAGCGACATCTTGGATGTGGAAGCTGTAAGTCGGGCTCCAACCGCTATCTCCGACAGGGGTCCAAGACCTTACGCGCCAGAAGTATGGTTCCGTAGATATTGCCAAGTTATTTACCGTTGTAGCCAAGATGTCGCTCCGCCATCCCGTACTTTGAATTGTATTTCCAAAAGTTCCTCCCCAGTATTCGACTACATACTGATCACCGTTTCCGGACCAACTAAATGTAACTGGTGTTCCGGGACCAAACTTTTCACCGTCTTCAGGAGAGATCAAAGCTGGAGGAACGGAGGTTGGTGCACAGCTTCCCAAGCAAACCTGAACTGAAGATAAGCCATTTCTTAAGCCTTGCGCTACAGAGTTTAGGTCACCGTTGTCATGGTTTGTCCGGCCACACACTCCATGGAAGCCACCATCGGTACAAGCAACGACCTCGTATCCTGGAGAAACACGAATTGATTGAGCGTTATCGTTCCATTTTTGATCCGCTGGAGCATTGAAGGAGTCCCAGAAACTTAAATCAGAAACTGTGCGGTCACTTTTGAAATTACCACCGTTATAATCTCCTAAATGATATAAGGTAAAAGCGGCGGGTTCTCGCTTACGAACTTGTACAGACGATGTATTGTAGCCAAACGGCGTATTTCCCATGTCTGTGTTTGTACCCGTGATATACCTACGTCCGCCATAATTATCATCTTCAAATAGTACTAATTCCCAGTCACCTCCCAATTCAACAGACTTAAGTGTATCGTTGCCGAAGCCTTGTGACCCAAGACTCGGGATATCTTGAGCTACTGTCATACAATCGCTAATTCCCGTTTGGCGGCAGATGCGGATCCCGTCGGCGGTACTAGTTGGACAGACATTTGTTCCATATACCTTCATAGACTCGATACTGAATGCCCAGCCTATGGATTCTAGGTTTGGTTCTGATTGGGAGAAACACTTCGTGGCTCCCACAAGTCCGAGATTCTGATCGCTCAAAATTACGGACCAGCCAGACGGAACTGTCATAGATTTGTACGCACTGCCCCTGCTTGGCTCTTCGGAATCTCCCACACCAGCTTGCACACGGATTGTATTTGCTCCGTAGTTTGAATCTCCGTAAAGAACAACTTTATCTCCTGTATTTCCGCCTCCACCTGTGCCCGGAGGATAACAGATATCTGCAGTCCCGGCAGGCATGAGTTTACACCCATTGCTGCACTGTTGTTTAATGCTAACGTTCCCCGCCTCGCAGTAAAATAACGTGTTGGGGTCCAAGCCAAGTGTACTACCACAATAATCTCCGGTTCCAGCTGGACAGCTCCCTGCACTAGGCGCTCGACAAACATCCGCCGTTCCTGGAGGTTTTTGTATACAGCCAAGAGCGCAAGACTGGATTGGGGTTTTTACACCATTTTGACAGTTGTATAGCGTGTTGGGATCCAAACCCACCGAAGTACCACAATATATTCCACTTTGGTTATTTGGACAGGCCGATCCACCAGAGGGTGTAGGAGAACAATAGTCATCAGTCCCAGGCGGCTGAACAGAACATCCATTTGAGCAAGCTTGAATCGCTGTTGCTACATTATCCTGACATAGGAATAACGCATTAGGATTTAATCCCAAAGAAGCGCCACAGTAGGTTCCATTGCTTTTTCCGCTACACACTGGCGGAGGCGCTGGGGGTAATGGATTCCCTGGTAATGGATTTGTCAGGTTCCATGATCTGGTAATTCTGAGGTCTTTGTTATAACCCTGCCTCTCTACAAATATCTGGTTTTCTGGAGAACTCCTGAAAACACATGCCGCATCAACAGGAATCCAAAATGCCCCGATACAGAAGGCTATTTCCTCAAATGGGTTAAATTGGAGAGGTGTTGCATATGTACCAGCAGCATGCCCTAGACTACCCTCTACTTGAAATTCGGAATCTGTTTCCCCTCCCTCTAGCTCAATCAAAAATTCAATAAAATAGTCTTTGCCTACTTCAGGAATTTCTAAGGTCCCGACAGTATAAGCTTCTCCATCTGCATCTTTGTCAAATAACCTTGTGTCAATATATGCATTCTCTAGATTAGTTGTAACAGAAGGAGATATACACTCTTTGAGAGGCTTATGTAGGTCCTTAAATTTCCACGGGCCAACTTTCTCTTGGACTAAATTGGAAACTATCTCACTATCATATTTACAATCGAATAAATTCCAATTATAGAAGATTACTTCGTGCTCATAGAATGTGTGGGGTTTTTGGAAACCCGAGACATCTGTCCACTTAAATTCACTCCTGATTTTGTAACCTCCCTCAGCAGGACCAATGGTCACACTACCCTCTTGGGGTGCCCATTTTTTTCTATCTGTCTCTGGAGGATTGGTATAGCCTAATGCGCTTGCCTTGCTGTAGTCAGGTACAAGCGCCAAAAAAGTTACTAGGAAGCCTAACGTTATTAAAAACAGACTTGTTTTTAATTTGAGCATAATTGGTTACATCGATTATACAAGAAGTTTCTGATTAAGTGTGAGAAATCTTACTTCTTCGACACCAAATCTAAGCTCGTAGTCAAGATATATATATTATGATAGATTAGTGTCGTTTACTTATCAAAATACAACACATGGCAAGTGCAGGACTACAACAACCTTTAAATCTGTCCCCAGAGCTTACAGCTATCGTTGGCGCAGGACCACTCTCCCGCCCACAGGCAACAAAGAAATTATGGGATTACATCAAGGCTAATAACCTTCAAAACCCAGCAAACAAGAAGGAAGTCCTTCCAGATGAGAAACTAGCAAAAGTACTTGGCAGTGAACCAGTTCACATGCTGAAGATTGCAGGGAAACTTTCCCCACACTTTTCTAAATAATTTGAATTAAGAATTCTAGGCCCCGGCTCCACCGGGGCCTTTTTTTGTTCTTTCCTTTTCACTCCTAAACAAACGCCTGGATCATCATTTGGTAAAACTTCTTCTGATTAAGGTAATGATCTATTATCACAGCATCGATGCCTGCTGCTTGTGCACACTCAAAATCTGTCCGAGAGTCCCCAAAGTAAATAAACTCCTCTTTCGCCATTCCACTATCTGCTATAAGTTTATTTAAGCAATAAGGATCTGGCTTTTCATGTCCTTCATCCGCACATGAAATAACATTAGAAAGGTAAGGTAGTAGCTTATGCGCCTTCAAAATCATTCTAAGTGACTTCCCATGCCGGTTACTAAATATTGTGACTTCTTTGCCTTTTAATTTAAGCATCTTTATCATCTCCTCAACTGCATCAAATATTTTCATTCCTTGTACCCCCTGGAGTTGCAAAGCCTCGTCTGCCTTTAATAGGACCTTTGGGTCAATACTGAGTGCAAAGTGCTTCACAGCTTCTACAAACTGATCATAAATCGGCGTCCCTCTACTATTGTAGTGTAAGTCTCTCAAATACTTTTCGACCAGCGGATCTGACAAATCTAGGTAGGCCGCAAAAACATCAACAAACGTTTGTTGATTAAACTGATAGGAGTCTGTGAGTGTGTCGTCTAAATCAAAGACAAAATGTTTTTTAGTTGTATTCATAGCCAGGATTATAAACGGAGACATGGTTATTGCTTGACTATACATGTCAGAGATAACCAGAATATGACACCGGGTGCTATAATCCTGACACCATGGCACAACTTTCAGACATAGACGCAAAATTAGCTGCCTTTTATCTGCCCCAAATTATTAAACCCATCAAGTATGGGGAGAACGGCATTTTCTTCTGGTTTCCCGGAGCGGGGATGACGACTATCCTAAGGGACATATTCAACAGTAAGGAATTACTTAAAGAAAACTTAGGCCAACTCGCACAACAGATCAAAATAATCGAGATTTCTGGTCATTTAGCCGATAAAAAGAACCTCACAGCAGTACTGCGCGAAGCGGGCTTCGCGCACTTCGAAGAGCTGAAAAACTCTTGTACACAACTCCTAGAAGAAGGCTACGAGCCAGTCTATGTAATCAGCAGAATCGACAACTTCTCTGACAACGAGAAGCTAACAATCCTCAAATCTTTCATTAAATTAAACGCCTTAAACCCAAGACGGGTACACATTCTATTCAATAGCTTCGATAAACCATGGTTTCTAAAAGCTCTAAATATACATCCGGAACTTCTGGTATTAGCTACCAGGATGGAGGTGGTCCCTGTCATAAATGGCTCAATGCTAAAGGACTACATAAATACTCGTGCAAAAGGCTACAGCGTAGAACTCTCTGATAGTGATTTTGAGAAAGTTGTCAGTACATACGGCGGGATCTTACAGCTAACTAAGGAATTCCTGCGGTCAAACGGGCAGAAGTCTCTCATCGATCTCAAGTTCGGAGCCATTTGGGGTAACCTGCCCGAGAGTTACCGAGACGCACTTCAAAAATATGTCAGCGATGGCCTACCCAAAGTTAAGCCAGCCGAGCTCGAAGACTTGCAAGAGTTTGGCGTACTCGACCTAACGTTATACGACAAACACAAGAAGATGATGGATATCGATCCCGAGAAGATCCTGCATTCTATCCTGACCCCCGAGGAACAAAATCTCTGGGCACATTGCAAAGAGAATGCAGGTCAATTGATTGATAAAGATGCGGCCGCAATTACCTTGCGGCCGCAGAACTCACTCGATATCTCATTATGGGCACTAGATAAGGCTGTTTCCAGATTCAGAGCAAAGTTGGCAAAAGCAGGTATTGATCCTGAGAACCTTAAAACTATCAAAGGAAAGGGGTACATATGGCACTGCTAACGGCTAAGGACATGGCTAGAATAGACGAAAAGATTGAAGCTAGATATGATGCGGCAGAAGTTGTGTCTCAAGTATTTGTGAACGAGTCTTCTCAGAAGAGGTTTGTGGAAGCACTTTGCAGACTTGGTCAGATGGGAGCAAAGATCAAAGTCGGCGGGCGCAGATTGCGGGAAATGGTAGGGTGCGGGACCATGGATTTTGCCAGAGATATTCGCTCCTATGCCGAATCTCTCATATACGATCGCCCTGGTGATTGGCTACGCTTAGGAAGCTTATTAGTTAAGTTTTTGGAGAAATATCCCGAAGAGCGGATGCAGAAACCTGACCTCGACTTTTTCGTTTGGAATTCAAGCCCAGAAATTATTACTGAAGTGTTCACTTCCTTAGGATTTGTTGCTTCGCTTCACGAAGCCTCGGGCGAAGTAAAGGTCGTAAATATCGAAGGTGAAAACGGGATAGCTACTTTTGTAGGAGAAGACTCTTGGCAGACAGGGGATGATTGGCCGAAGTTCGGAATCAAAGCAGATTTTAACCCTGCTTCAGTACCTACGTTTGATCTAGCTGTTCGATGGGTTTCGCTCTACCGTTATCAAGTTGAGATTCCTAATGTATATCCCAACAACCCCAAAGAACCCAAACGTGTTGCCGCAGTGGGAAGAGCTCTCTTATGGCTAGTTACTGCTACAGATCCTGACAAGAAAATTCTGAAAGTACCCTTCCCTGCTTCACAAGAGTATTTCATTAGGACAATAGAAGCGATACCGTCGTTGTTGAGAGAAATTGAAGTAAACCCCAAATTGGAAAAACTTTATCGCAGCGGACTACGAGATATGGCCATAGCTCTGTCGATAATTGTGTTGACTGACTGGAGCTACAGCAATGAAATTGACCGCAAAAACTTTTTTGCTGAACTTAGTGCTCGCTGGATAGGGGCTCTGTGGGAAGAACAGAGAATGTGGGACGCAAGTACTGCTGCATTTTGATAAACTAGTACCAGTACTTATTAACCTCAATCCATGTCCGAAGCTATCACAGTCAGTGCAGAAATTAACTCCCCAGTCGCAAAGGTCTGGGACTACTACACCCAGCCAGAACATATCACTCAGTGGAATAACGCCTCAGAAGATTGGCATACGCCGAGGGCAGAAAACGATCTCCGTCCAGGTGGCCACTTCCTGAGTCGTATGGAGTCCAGAGATGGAACCCAGGGATTCGATTTCACTGGGACTTACGAGGCCGTCGAAGAGCACAAACTTATCAAGTACACCATGGACGACGACCGCAAGGTAACTATCACGCTATCCGAAGCAGATGGTAAAACAAAGATGGACGTAACCTTCGACCCCGAAACCGAGAACACCCCAGAACTCCAAAGGAGCGGCTGGCAAGCGATACTGGACAACTTTAAGAGCTACGTTGAAAGCCACTAGTAATGAAAAAATACACTTTAGTAGCCCTACCAGAAAAACAAACCCTGGGAAAGCTTAATGCTGTTCGGACATATCTTTATACGAATGGCTTCCGTTATCAAAACAACCTTCCAAAGAATGATGTGCATATCACGTTGGCGGAATTAGCCACTGAGGAAGCCGAATTACCGGCATTGCGTACTGAATTACAAAATATCTTAGAAAAAATTCACCCATTCGGGATCTCCTACGACCACGTCACCAACAAAATCCACCCCGCAAGCGAAAAGTACCCAAACGGCTCTGCTTGGATAGCTCTGTACTTTAAAGAGAATCGATTGAGAGACTTGGCTCAATTATTAGATTTACATCTTATCAGTAAAGATATCTCCACAACCAAAGAATATGTAGCAGCTCTTGGAATTAATCCTGAAGAAAACCTGTATTCAAACATCGCGAACCACATGAACTTATGTAATTATGCACGGGTTGAAAAGGCGCAGGAAGCAAAGGACTATGTTGAACAGAATGCACCTAAATCGTTCGTGATTGATAAGGTCGCCCTCCGCGATGACGTGGGAAGTATTATCTGGTCTATTACTTTGACAAACATTAATAGGTAACTTTTGGAAGTGCATCCAAAGCCACTAATTGAGGTTATTTTATAAACCTGTTAAATTACAACTACTGAGAATACCACAAAGTATTTAAGCAGCTTATAAATTATTACTAGGATACTTAAATGGATTTTAATGATCTCCCCACAGGAAGCCTTTACCCTAATATAGCGAAACTAGCTGCAGACTTAGGAAGAATTGCGGAAAGCGGTATCGGATCTTCCGATCAAACTATTCCAGAAATACTCACATTAATTGAGGAAGCAATAAAAGAGCTAAATTCAATACCTCACGAAATTTGGCAGAGTGAGGACCCAAGTCGGCTTATTCAAGCTATTATAACTACCATCAAAGCTCTTCTAGCCGAAG
>JAEUSD010000014.1 GCA_016788825.1 Candidatus Doudnabacteria bacterium
GAGAGTGATCATCTTGCGAGTCTTGCGGCCCTCCCAGTTTGACTCATACAATTTGATCATGAACACGTGCTTGAATTCCAAACCCTTTGCCCCGTGGATTGTCATTAGATTTACTCCTTCGGTATCTACCTGCACACCACTTCGACTAATACCTAATTTATTCTCTTCCATCAAGTCGATGTCTGCCAAGAATTCAGCCAGCGTGATAAATCTGTTGCGGCGGTTGATCTGCCTTACGTACCCGAAGAAAGTATTCACCGCCGCGATGTCATCAAGCTTTGTAATATCTTCCTTGGCAAACACGAAGTTCAAGAACCCAGATTCCTGAGCTATCTTTTCTACAAGCTCGTATATGCAGAGGTTTGCAGCCCCTGCTTGCCAAGATAAAAGTAGATGGGTAAATTGTTCCAAAGATAGCTGCTTGGCTTCAAGATCTAGAGTCAGTTGCTTCCCTTCGGCCCTTTCCACCAAGCTTTCCCATAGCTCAGTCTTATTCTTACCAGCCTGTTGAATTAGCTTGAAGACCTCAAGCCGATCCACTTTGACAAAATCGTAGAATAAAACCTGACTGAGTAAAAAATCGCGGTCCTTACTCGCATACTTCACTGCATGTAGCAAATTTAATAGTTGGTGCACATATTTATTCTCCAAGATATTTGCCCCGGCGCTGATCTGCACAGGGATGTTTGCTTTCAGCAATGCATCGATAATGTCATTTGCATCCGCGTGCTTGCGGTACAGGATAGCTATATCTTTGTAGGGTAGACCTGCGGAATGTAACTCTGAAATTTTTTGTACAATAAATTTGGTTTCAACCTCTTCGTGCGAAAGGTGAGCAATTTCGACAGGATTGTTCGATAGGTCGCGGCCGGCGGTGAGATCCTTGGAAAGATCGGGCAACAGCTCTGTTAAGCGTTGCTTGTTATTGGCGACCAGCGCGCCGGCCGCATCCAAAATCAGTTGGCTAGAACGATAGTTCACTTCCAAACTTATTTTTTTTACGTTCTCAAATTGGTCAGCGAACTCAATCAGATTTCCCACATTGGCTCCCTGGAAACGGTAAATTGCCTGATCGTCATCCCCAACAGCAAAGATATTGGGTGATTTGTCAAAACTACCCCACAAGTAAAGCAATTTGTTCTGTGCTCCGTTTGTATCTTGGTACTCGTCTACTAGCACATGCAAATAGCGTTCCTGATAATAAGCAAGTAGTTCGTCGTCCTCGCGCCATTTATTGATCACGTACAGGATCATGTCTTCGTAATCATATAGCCCTTTCTGGACTGTGACTTCTTGGTATCTGGCGTAAAGTTGAGCTAGCTCTTTGTTCTTCGTGGCTCGCCTACGGCTCGCCGACCATGCAGTGGTTGGCTTCCCTGTCTTTGCATTCATTTGTGGATTTGCTTCCAAATCAGCCAACTCCGAGTTTGCAATCTCTTCAAACTCCACTGGGGTCACGCCTTCTCGTTTCAAAGTCTGAATCGAATTTACTATATCTGCTTGGTAGGTGTATGGGTTGTAAAACGGCCTCAACTCCCAAGTTTGCTCAGTAGGTAGCTCGTCGATGATACTCTGAATTATCTTCACACGTGACAGATCGTCGAGCTGCACAAGTTCTTTTGTGAATGCAAATTTCTCCGGAAACGATTGGATGACCTCATTGCAGAAGCTATGAAATGTATGGACTCTTACGTAATAACCTTCTGCCCCAATGATCTCTGCCAACCGCTTACGCATCGCTACCACACCGCTTTCAGTGAATGTTAAACAAAGGATGTTACTGGGGTTTATATCCCCCTGTTGAAGAATATTGGCGATCCTGAGGGCCAGTACTTGCGTCTTACCAGTTCCGGGCCCAGCCACCACAAGTACTGGCCCTTGCAGCGCCTCCACAGCTTCGCGCTGTCGCTCATTCAGCTTTTTAAGCTCCCTCGCGAAGCTAGTTGAATCGGTAACTTTTGGCATGGGGTATTTTACACCATCTGGAGATTCGCTCTTAGGTTGTCACCTGCAAAATGTTTTACCCGAACTGAGCTAAGCACCATAGTCCCACCAACGCAGCTACAGCACACGCAAGCCAGAAACGTTGAACGACCTTTGTCTCAGGCCAACCGATAGCCTCGAAATGGTGGTGAATAGGCGCGATTCGGAAGACCTTCTTACCCCAGAACCGCAGAGATAAGATCTGAATCGCGCTAGAAAACAATTCAACCCAGAAGACGATTCCCATGATCAAGAATACCCACAAAGTATTGGTGAATAGTGCGAATAGGATAAACGTAAATGCTACTGGCATTGTCCCCACCGCCCCCATAAATACGCGGGCTGGGTTGATGTTGAAGTAGAGGTAAACAAACAGACTCCCCAATAACACTCCCAGATAAGGCATCAGGTCTAGCTTTCCCAGAGTGGAAACAACCACCAGCATAGCAACAGTTAAAATTAAGAATTGACCAGTAACCAGCCCGTCAGCTCCATCAGTAATTTCAACCCCATAGATCGCCAGTACCACAATGAAAGACAAAATCAGCAGGGTTAGCAAGTTCATCGGGATCTGCCAGCCTGGCAATAGTGCAAAACTTTGAATATTTAGATTTACTGTTGCTACATAAATACTAATTGCGCACACCAAGTAGAGAACAAACAACTTCCCCAAGCGCCATACAAAAGTTTCTTGAAATTGCTTGAATTTCTCATCTAACTTACGTGCCTTGACCATCATGCCTTCGATAAAACCGTAAGTTGTGAACAAAGAAACCCCCAGTAGGAAAACATCTCTAATTGGAGTACGTGGAATGAATAGCAAAGCCAATACCATAGCCGTGACTGAGATCATGAGCCCTCCCATATCGGGTGTTCCTACCTTGTGACCATGAATTTTAATGTACTCCTCATTTGCTTTATTCGAGAGTAACCTGGTCTTCATTACTATATTCAATCTATACAGCCAATTGATCAACAGTGGTGCCCACAAGGCTGTAGCGGCAAACCCGAGGATAGAAAAATTCGTGATAACCATTAAATTATCCATATATATCAGGTTAAAAGTAAGTTCCACGATTAAGAACGTGGCAGTCTAGTTTATATCACTCCCCAACTTTTGAAAATACTGTGTTAAAATTACACGGTTTATATTTTTTATTTATCTGTAGCATGCAGAAAAAGTTATATGTGGGTGGTCTTCCATGGGAGATTGACCGCATCGGTTTAATTAACTACTTCAAAGCAGTTTTGGAGTGCAACGACATAAACGCTAGCTATGAGCCAGCATTTATCACCAGTCCGTTGAGCAATCCAAATTCTGCAATCCGTGTTGTAGACGTATTCGTAGCAACTGACCGCCAAACCGGGAAATCCCGAGGTTTCGGTTTTGTAACTATTGAACTTCCTGAGGATGAGGCTAGCACCGCATTGTTCGACAAGATCGTTGAACTTATGAACAAGCGCGTAATGTTGGGCATCCGTGGACCTCGCGAACTTATTGTGAACGAGGCAGAACCAAAAGCAGAAGACGGTGGTGACCGTGGAAATCGTGGAGACGCTGACAACAGCGACTCTTCAGATGGCGAGACTCTTTCTTGGTAAATTTCTTACCCAATCATTCTTGTCAGTACTAATTTTTGCTGCTAGGATGGTTGGGTATCTTAATTAACTACAGTTATAGTAATATGGCTAAGTCCACAAAACCGCAGACGGAGGAAACCGTCATCACCTTAGACATCAAGCCTCTCTTGCAACCAGTGGCTACCATAATTGCCTCAATTATTATTGCGGCAGCTATTATGCTCAGCGGTGGCACAGTCAAAACTGGCACAACCACTGCTGGAACAACTAGCTCTGCAGCAGCTAATCCGCCAGCAGCAGTAACCACAGGAAGCACCAGCATAGACGATGATCCAATCCTAGGAAACAGAGATACAGCAAAGGTAGCGATCGTTGAGTTTAGTGATTATGAGTGTCCTTTCTGTCAGAGGTTCTGGGAGCAAACCCTTCCTCAGATAAAATCTACCTACATCGATAGTGGCGAAGTTGTATTGGTCTATCGTGACCTACCTTTGACATCTATCCACCCAAATGCACAACGTTATGCAAATGCTGTGAACTGCGCCTTAGACCAAGGTGGCAATACTGCATACTTCAACATGCATGATGCCGTATTTGCAGCAGTAAACAATGGAGAACTTTCCAATTCAAAGCTTGGTGATTTGGCAGCTGGAATTGGGTTAAATAAAACAGACTTAGAGTCCTGCATCACTTCAAACAAGTACGATGCTGAGATCAACGCCGACTCTAGCGCTGGAGCAGCAGCTGGTATCAATGGTACACCAGGATTTATTGTTGGAACATTGAATGCCGATGGCACAGTAAGTGGAGATATCATCAGCGGAGCACAGCCATTCTCGGCATTCGAAGCTGCGATTAGTAAGTATCTTTGATGATTGATTGAGTAAGTAGCCAGGGGCGTTCCGCGAAAGCGGAACGCCCCTTTTGTTTCATTCCGCTTATCAGCTATAATCTCCTGACTTTGTTGCCAGATCGTCTAATGGTAGGACGAAGGACTCTGAATCCTTTAATCTTGGTTCGAATCCAAGTCTGGCAAAATGTATAATGTATTATGAACTCTCTGCACGCTGATTTACTAAAAGAGATCAAACGATTTTCCAGACCTGTAGACACAGCATTTCTAGACAAATATTTTGGCAATACCGATCACAAATACGGACTCAAAGTCCCTGAGTTGCGCGGGATTGCTAAAGCTTTTTACAAAACGCATAAGGATCTAACCACAGAGAAACTTACTGAACTTCTTGACTCCTTATACTCTTCTCATTCCTGTGAGGAGAAAAATCTTGCTAGTGAATTGATTGGTTTATACAATGATTACCGCCTCCAGATCAGCTTAACCAAGATGTACGAGTGGATTGAGAAGTTGATCGGCTGGGTAGAAGTCGACAACCTGTGTCAAAGTAATTTCCCAGCCAAGGAAGTTTTGCCGCGGTGGCATAAATGGGAAAAGTTCTTGACTAAGTTAAACTTATCCAGCCATATCAGCCACCGCCGCGCGAGTTTGGTTCTTTTTGAGAAAGTTGTGTCGCAAACCGAAGACCCTCGTGTACACAAACTTGCGTTACGAAATATTTCGAACTTGTGGCACGAGAAAGATGTACTTATCACCAAAGCCATCTCGTGGACTCTACGCAGTGCAAGCGAAACCTGCCCACAAGACATCGATCGATTTATCGAAACCAACCGCGCAAATCTCCCTGCAATCGCGTACCGCGAGACCAGAAAGAAGCTGGATACGGGGAAGAAGACAAACTAGAAGAACCCAAATATCTCACTCAAACTTTTGAGCACAATTTCGATGGCGGTTTCTCCGGCCTTTGGAGTGATGGTGACGCTTCCACCGGATATCGCCTCATTACCTGCCCCATCCGAGCTTAGCACCCGCAAACTGTAGACTTTAGACGGTTCAAGCTTGGTTAACACAACTATGTGATTGTACGTCAGCTTGTTTTCTTTGAAACTTCTTTGGGTCAATGTTCCAGAACTCCCCTCGCCAAACTCCACCTGACTTGTGGCGGGCTCATCAGTATCCCAAGAGACAATTAACTGAGCGGTTGGCAACTCCTCTCCCCCGATCCCCGGATTGACAACCGCGCTTTCTATTCTAAGGTTGGAGATCTTCGGAGGCCGAGTGTCATCACCTGTGACGTAGCTGTAAGGTACCGACTCGGCCTCATTTCCAAAGCGGTCGCGTACTTTGAGCACCACAACATACCTAGTATTAGGATCTAACCCCCTCACGCGAGACGTTTGTTCGCCTGTCAGGTATTCAGCAGCCGCGACCTCCTTTACCAAAGACGGATTCGTCTCTGGGTAATAGCTAATCTGACTTACCGTCTCAATATTTGTACTCCATTTCACATCAATTGTCGGTTGAGACTCCCCTCTTACCTCTGTGACTTCTAACCCAGAGATTTTCGGCCTTGGTAGGGTTGTAAAGTCTAAAGTCGTCCCCGTGTATTCATTCCCTTCGACATCGACAGGGTTGATCCTGAAGAAGTACTTTGTCCCGTCTTGGAGATCCACAATATTATTCAAGTAGGAACTTAGAGCAAGGTTGGTAGAGTTTTGAATTAAGCTTCCAAAACCTGCAGTAGGCCCATAATAAACTCTCACAGCCGCCGCATTAGCAGTGGTATACCTCAGTGTAGCTCTATTTACTCCAATGCTATCGACCCCGACCTCGCTCACCGTAGGGGCTGGGAGGGTTACAAAAAGTCGCTCATCCGATACCCCTACATTACCATCTTCATCAACCCATCTTGCCCTAAAGAAATATGTAGTGCCCGGAGTAAGGTTGATCAAAGTAATGCTATGCGAGGTGGTCTGCTCGGGCCTTGATGGCTCTTCGGGAAAGTAATTGGCACTTGTAGTCCCATAAGAAACCCGACTGTCAGCCCCTCTCGCCGTAGTCCATGTTACGGTAGCCCTGGTGGTGGTTATGTTCGTAACTGTAGGGGCGGTCACGAGTTCTGCTGGAGTGTCAAATCTACCGTCAGGAAAACCATTTGCTGTTGAAGAAAGTGCTGAACAACTATTCGCTGAATCACATGCACGTAAACAGTAGTAATAAGTTTGCTGGGTTAGGCCAGAATCCGTAAATGAAGTACCGGCAGTTGTAGCAATTTGACTGAAGCCCGCAAAATCAGATGTACACGAAGTTGAAGTAGCAGAGCGGTAAATCCGATAATTTTGCACACCGGCGCCCACATCTGCAGGTGGGTCCCATGAGAGTACCAGCCGCCAGTTTGCAGTCTCTTTGATTGAAATATCTGAAACCTCCAAGTTGCGAGGGATTCCTGGCGCACTCCCTGAGTAAGTGAAACTTGCCTGTGCATAAACTGAGTAGTTTATATTGCTCGCTTCATCTCTAGCGACTACATACATCACATTGGCTCCCGGCTGGGTTGCATACGCATCAGCGGGAAGGCTCGTTACCCCAGCCGCAGTAAAACTACAACTGCTTGGAGAAGGGATTGTATTTACACTGTAACAGTAAGTGATATTACCCGCCTGGCCACTAAAGTTTGTAGGTGGATCCCAGTCAAAAGAATATGAGTTTGTTGTGTTGTCAGTTGGAGTGGCAATGAGATTCGTCGGCTCAGAAGGAGCAACTGTATTTACTTTCAACGCACCTGACAAGTAGATAGTTGTCACATTACCTGCTACATCCCAAGTACGGATATAGATAATATTGTTTCCTTCGACAATCACTGGGTAATCGTATGTGGGACTTGTTGTATACGCGCCATCATTCACCAACAAATCTGTCGCGTCTTCTTGTGAGTTATGCACATCACCAAACCAAGTCCCACTGGCCCCAATTCGATACTGCAGTCCAGCTACGCCGGAGTTGGCATCGGCGGCGGCGGAGCCGCCGCCGGTGGGCCAGGTAAATGTCACATCCTTCGTGGCAACAAATTCGCTCGGCAAAGATATAAATGCCGGATTTGTCGGAACTGTTGAATCAAATCTGAATTGGAATACAGTACTGCTAGCAGCTACGTTCCCGGCTTGATCAACGGGCTTGATCGCAAAGTAATACGGACTGGAATTCGATGTCAACCACGTACCACCTCTCAGGCTAGTGTTGGCAAAGTCTAAACTCGTAGCGCTTGTAATAAATTGACATGTGGTGCCCGCGGTAAACACCGGACTTGTACCCAGCAACCCTTTGTCTAAGGCAGGGTTTCCCCCTGAATCGGTCCCCAAGTAAACACAGTACCCTTTCAACCCCGCTTGGGAATCTGCAGCTGCCGTCCAACTGAAGTATGGCGCCGAATTATTTGTCCAATCATTTGAGTTCAACTCAGCACCACCAAAGATCTTGAACATGTCAATTGCACCCGGAGCGGTCTCTGGGGCCGTATCATCAGCACGGTAATAGATTGTGAAGCTATCTAGCCGAGGATTGGCCGAATTATCTGCAGATACAAGTGTCGCTCTGACCTGAACGTATCTATTTGCACCAGTCGCCAAACCAAGCGAATCCAAAGTTCCGGCACTCACAGTTAGCGTCGTTCCTGTATTTGCAGTTCCTATTGTATTGTACGAAGCAGAAGAAAGCCCTCCAACAGTTGTGGCAACCCTCATCTGAAAGGCGATAGTGGCATTTGCGCTTACATTCGCAACAGTAGCACTGAATGCGGTAGAACCAGCAGTGCCATCTCCCCAACCCCCACTCCAGATAAGATCAATCGCATTCCCATCAGCAGGCGACTCCCATTGACCTGAAGCATCTGCAATTCCTTCTTCCATCCCAAATGTGGTATAACTCGTCCCGGAAGTATTTGCATACTCTGCTGCTACCCAGGCTGCACTTTTATACTGATTAATAAGTTTAAATTCATCCACGGCCCCCCATAGGTTTAGGCCTAACCCACTCCCGATTACAATTGGGGCTGAGGCATCCACGCTATAAGTAGCATTCCCGTTCCCTGACACCCAACTACCTGAAGCGGCGACTCCATTCACATAAATCTTTACGGATGAACCTGTCCCATATGAATATGTCATCACAACGTGTCGCCAAGTATTATCATTCGGGAAAATTCCAGTGGCAAAATAGGTCTCATCGGAAGGATTGCCCGGGTTATACCCAAAGCTCAACCCCTCAGTACTCCCGTTCACATCCAGTCCCATTCCGTAGTTAGTATTTGTCCCGCTACTTCTGATAAACACAACGCCCTGAGTTTCCGTCGTCTCCAGTCGCATCCAGTAGCTTACAGTCACACTTGTGTTTACGAATAAAGAAGTACTGTTGTTTACTGTAATCGT
Source organism: Candidatus Doudnabacteria bacterium (assembly GCA_016788825.1). Classification (GTDB taxonomy): domain Bacteria; phylum Patescibacteriota; class Dojkabacteria; order J137; family JAEUSD01; genus JAEUSD01. Next base: position 8,845 of record JAEUSD010000014.1, read on the forward strand.
ATCTGAAGGGGAATTGTCAAAACTAACACCATTGCCGATCTTACCTGTCACCGCATTTGCACCATTCAGGGTACTCCCCGATACACCGTTATTTCCATTCCCAGTTAAATCTGTAAATTGGGGTGAAGCGGCGGCTGGGCTCTCATCTAAGTGCAGAGCGAGACGATAATCTCCCCAGACGCCAGCCGGATTCTCGGCAGCGGTAGAACCAGCATTTCCGTAGTAAACATAAATGTAGTCGTCATTTGTTGAGGCATCTATTTGAGGCACCCGTACCCATACAAGCCCAGTCTGCGCTCCACTGTCCCAGGACTGGATCTCAAAATCTAATAATGTTGTCCCGTCTGTATCCGTAAACCTGAGATCGTCGGCATCAGTTTGAGCATCAGTGAAATCGAAATTTGCTGCGGAAAACTGTAACAATAGAGGGAAGTTCACCAAATTCTCAGCATAGGATGCGTTGTTGATGTTGATCTTCTTTCTGAACTGCCACCCACTGCCTAACCAGCCAGCAGGGTTCAGATTCGTTATATTCACATATGCACCGGCTCCTGATCCGTTTACTTGTGTATTAGTTAGTGAACCTTGTGAAAAGTTTGTGTCCGTATCTAACGTTACGCTTGCGTTTGTGTCTGCGAATATACTTACGGCCACCCCAGAGAGCGCCACCACCAACCCAATACCCAAACCCAATGAAATATAGAAGATAGCCGTGACGTCCAGGTCAGCTGCACTCATTTTGATGCGCTGATTTAATCCTTTAACTACCTGCGGTAATTTCAATTTGCCAAGAATGGACATTATCCACAATATACACAAAAAAAGGCCTCAGTTCCATACTGCATTTACCCCCGGAAGCACTAAGTCAGTCCATTTCCCCTCCTGAAGGTCAAATATTACCAATTCAGCTGTATAAGGCTTCGTTTGAAAGATGAAATTACGCATATTCTCATAATCCAGTATTAGCTCCCTGGTATACCTTTCTGCCAAAATGTATCTATCATCAGGACTGAGCCTAGGTAACTCCAAGCTAAAATCTGCTTGTCGGATCGTCAAAAGCGGGTTGCGATTAAGCCCATCAATCTGTAGTTCAAATAACCCTCGAGCACCCTGGACCTCCTCAAACTTACGTGCGTAAACCATTTGATCTTCAGAATGAAAGAATTCAGGATCTATGGCAAACTCTGCGCCATCTGTAAACTCGGTTACTTCACGGTTACGATTATAGATATTGATGTTGGGGTACAAAGGTTGTAGCGGCTGGGGGTTGAAATCCACAAAAGCAATTTTGGTACCATCCTGACTGAAACCCCCAGCCGCAAAATGTCTGCCAATATCTATATTCTTCTTTGTTGCCAAATCATATATGAAATAGATGCCCTCGTTACCCCTATACATAACCCCACTGGCATCAGGCAGAAACTGTGCATCCAATGGATTTTGCAAAGCCTCCCGTGTAAAAGTATTTTGAACCGGGTCATACACATAGAACTCAGCGTCACCACTGTAGATTAGAATCCCTGACTTTAAAGTGCTTGGCTGAACCACCACTCCAAACATATCCGAAACTGGAGAGCCAACTAGCTTTGAAATGTAGAAGGTCCCCTCGACCGGCTTGATGGCGGCAGTTTGACTTGTTTCCAAATTCTTTAGCACTAAAGTACTGGCCTTTGTATTATCAATCGCAGATACAAGCAGGAAATTTTGTGTCCTAGCAAACATATCAATATCGCCACCCACAAATAACTCCTCGCTCTTTCCGCTCAACATATCGTAGCTTAGAATTCTATCGCGCTTATTACCGCGGCCATTCCTTTCAATATATGAAAAGGATGGCCGCCGCGTCATAAACTCAAACTTAAACTCTTCAGCAAACTGTTTCCCATAAATGTCACGAGCTTCTGTAGTGATTGATAGTGTGTAGCTCGTTCCACTCAACAGGTTCTTTGTGAATTGAATATTCAGAGTGTTACTCTGCCAAATCAAAGAGTACTCGCTTTCAGGACTTATCTGAATTGCTCTCGCGACGGAATCCTTGTCCATTGGTAGATTGAACTTCAATTGAAGATCGGGTTTTATAGGGGATACAGAGTTGCTACTACCACCGGGTAGAAGTACACTGCTAACATGTGGGGTCGCGCTAAGCGCAAAGAAAGCCAGACCTATGGCTGCAAAGCCCAACAAACCCAAAGTTGTAATTATTAATCTATTCCACATAGAAAGTAACTGTTAGTAAATATATGGTTGATCAGGAATACTTATCCCTTCAAACTCCCCCTGGGGTTCTACCACAATATTTGATTCACCCCCCAGCTCTTCAAGCCTAAAAGTTCCTTTTACCCTGATCCACTGGTCCTCTTTTACTATCGACTGCCAACCATCAGCCTTAACCAAGAATCCGACTGGGGCAGCATCTACGGCACAACATGAGATTATGAATCTCGCCAACATAAAGTACCCTGCTGGCATATCTGAGTGATTGTAGACAAAACCTGTCAGGTTCACCGTCTCCCCAGCAAATATCGACTTATCCGTACTGCCAGCCAAACGCTTTAACCAGTCGCCGATATCATAGCTGGTTGAGTCATAACTAAATGTTTCCGCCAATGTCTGAGCTGCTCCCCCTCCCAATGACACCCTGTTGGTGGTATTAACACTAGAAGCATCATTTGCACTTAGGAGCCTGGGGGACACTGTTAGTCCGACTACCAAAAATACGACTACCAGAACCTCAAGTGTCCTGCGTCTAGACCAATCCGGCATTTTGACAACCAGCAGAGCCATAACCAGCAAAAAGAATCCTACCGTAGTGGAAAACGATAAAAGTAACAATGCCACCCCAACACCAACATACAACGAAGCACTGCGTAGATCTAATTTTTTAACACTTGCTTTAATGCTCTCCAACAGCCCTTTTCTAAATAACTCTTGCCCGATCCCAGCAATAGAAATCAGTAATCCGATAAGAGCAAACACAAACGTGAACAAATCATACCGGGGATTGATATACATAAAGATATCCCCCCGTACACGCAAAAGTATTACCAGTAAACTGGCTACTCCAATTACAATATACCTAAAAACAGTTTCGTTCATATTCCAATATTAACAATTAGGCCAGTAATAAATGCCATCAAAGCGACTAACATTGTCAACATTGCTAGCGTCTTCCCCGAGAACGAGGCTTTCAACATGGATAGAATCTTCAAATCTATCATCGGCCCAAATACCAAGAAAGATGTGATCGCCCCCAAGTTAAATATACTCGCCAGAGATAGTGCGAAGAACGCATCCACACTAGAACAAATAGAGATTACAAGTCCAAGCAGCATCATCACAAGTATCGAAGTGATTGGATTGTTCGCCAACCCAACTATCACTTGATCAGGAACAAATACTCGAATCGCAGCAGCTATGGCCGCACCCAGAACCAACATTCTAAATACCAACCAAAACTCTTGCTGTACAGTATTTAGAAATAGCTTGTACTTTGGCAGGCTAGGTGTATGCCTAGAACGAAACATTGCTTGGAAACCCTGGCTCAATAACTCACTTTGATTGGGGTGGTAGCTAAACAGAATCCCAATGAAGTTAGCAATTATGAATGCACCCGCAATTCTAGCGATCAACACTATTGGATCGCCTCGGAAAGCTTCCCAGGTAGACCAAATTGTGACGACATTTATGATTGGAGCAGCTAACAAAAAGGTAAGTGCTTGCGATGCTGAAAACCCCTTGAGCATGAGGCGCCTAGCCAATGGGATATTGCCACATTCGCAAACTGGAAGTAGCATCCCCAGGAGGGAGATTAGTATATGTGAAAGCCACCGATTTCGAGGTAAATACTTTAGCAAGACCTGTTCATCTATAAATACACTCACTAATGCCGACAAAACGACCCCTAGTAGCAAAAAGGGCAAGGCGGCAACTATAATACTCAGCCCCAACGTAAAGAAGCGATGCAGCGAATCAACTGTACCCGCAGGCAAAGCCGAGGAGAAGTTAACTAACACAAAGAATACTATCACCACCGTGATCAAAATCAGTCTTGTAGATGTAAGTAACTCTTGTAGTTTGGTGATCGAACCTTTCATTGAATTATTTGGTTAACTGCCTTAACTCAGCGTCAATAAACAATTGAATATCTCCGTCCAAGACGTTATCAGATTGAGCTGTCTCCGCTTGAGTTCTCACATCCTTCACCAACTTATAAGGAGACAGCACATAGTTGCGAATCTGGTTACCCCAGCTCGCTAGCTTGTACTCGCCTTTGAGGCCGGCTAGCTCAGCTGCTTGTTTTTCTTCTTCTAGTTGAGCTAGCCGGCCGCGTAGCAGCTTCATCGCCGCATCTCTATTCGCAGGTTGAGTGCGGGCCGTAGAACTTGTTACAGAGATGCCTGTTGGCTTATGGACCAGCCGCACTGAAGTTGCAACCTTATTCACATTCTGCCCCCCTGCGCCAGATGAGCGCACAGCCGAGAACTCAATATCTTCCGGTTTTATCTCAATTGCGCTGTCTTCAACATCCGCCGGTATTACTTCAACCCCCGCGAAAGAAGTCTGCCTCAACCCGGCGGAATTAAATGGAGAATTGCGTACCAGGCGATGAGTTCCATGCTCAAATTTCAAATACCCATAGGCATAATCCCCTTTTATCTCAACTGTTACAGTTGATAACCCTGCTTCCGTTCCAGGCAATTCATGAATAATATTTGTTTGCCAACCTTGGCTCGCTGCGTACCGCAGATACATTCGCAATAACATCTGGGTCCAATCACAAGCCTCAGTTCCACCTTGCCCAGCATGAATAGATAAGATTGCGTCAGTCTTGTCATACTTTCCGCTCAAAAAGGTCCGCAGCTCAATCGCATCTATGTCTTTTGTCAGTTGCTTCAGCTCTTGGCTTACTACACTAAGCAATTCTTGGTCAGACTCGTCTAAACCCGAAATATCACTATTGATCGAGTTTATCCGTTTTGAGATAGCTTCTGCCTCCTCTATTTGTTTAGCAATAGAGCCGATCTCACGCATCACCCCCTGTGCATGTTCTTGGTTAGACCAGAAGTCTGCCTTTTCAGTCTGTGCCTGTAACTCGCTTTGCCTTGATTTTAATGAATCAAGATTCAGCTTCTCTAATATCGCACTCAACTTATCTTGCTGTTCGGTTAGAATCGTATTTAATTCCGCAGTTGTAACCATGCTAGAGTATACCAAAATTCCCCACGGCCTTTGCACAAAGTTGGCGCTTATCGAGTATAATACGCAATGTCTCATCAATTTAAAAAACAGTACGGACAAAACTTCCTACGTAGTAGTAGGTTCATCGCAAAGCTGATAGAAGGAATCGACCCCCAAGCCGAAGACACAGTGGTAGAGATCGGCCCCGGAGAAGGAAACATCGCCAATCATTTGCTAGAAAAGGCTAAGAAGGTGATTGCAGTTGAAGTTGACTATGATTTGATCGTAGCTCTCGTGAAAAGGTTTGGTGATAATCCCAAATTGGAGATCTTGCATCAGAGTATCTTGGATGTAAACCTCGGTGAACACGTGCAAGATCTCAGCTACAAGGCGATTGGGTCATTACCCTACAATATCTCCAAGAAGATAATCGCTCAAGTAATGACCCAATCGCCCCGTGCATCTCAAGCGGCATTTATTATCCAGGAAGAAGTTGCCAAAGAATATGCAGCCCAAGCCCCACAGGCCACCTTCCTTAGCAACATGCTTCGTCTTTACGCGGATGTAGGCAAATCAATTTCTATCCCGGCTAGCCAATTCTTTCCAAAACCTAAAGTAAATGGAGGTATATTGCTGCTCAAAAGTCACCAAAGCTTTTCTGAAGAACAGAGACAAGCCGTTATCCAGCTACTCAAGATCGGGTTTTCTAGCCCCCGAAAGACACTGGCCAACAACCTCAAAGGAGGGAACCTAGCAGACAAAGCGGTAATAGACACCGCAATTGCCCAATTAAACTTGTCTCCAACTGTAAGGCCTGCTGAGCTTGACCTCTCTCAGTGGGTAAGATTATCTGACATAATCTCGTCATAAGCGACAACATTCTGAATATTTTGCTATATAATAGACGCGATGCTCAAATTTTTACGCAGGCTCAAAGCTGGCCACAGACCTTACAAAATTCTAGTTACGTTCTTCCTGGTAGTTGCTCTAAGCTGTACGGTAGGTTATCTAATGTGGGCGGCGTATATTCGTCCTCAGCCGCAAGTCGTGGCGGGAATCAACCTCCGCCGCCAGCCAATCACAGTTGAAATTCTTGGCCAAAGTGTCAGATTAGAAATGTTTGACACATTCCACAAGCAGTTTGAGGTTGACGGTACTCTAGAGGTAAAAATCTTTTCAGATGATGGGCAGTTAATCGAAAGTCGAGTGCACGACGTTGGCCAACAACCAGGACTATTGATGGAGTTGTTCGTGGAAAACAGCGAACTTTACCAATGCGTGATCGAAGCAGATGTCACGAATAAGTACTATTCTGGAAAAGTAAAATTGGCTACCGGGGATTACCCTACCCGTGTGATTAACCCTTATCCTGGAAGATCTTTCTACACATACATCGACAAGTATATTGATAAGTATGTGTTTCTCGATACCTACAACGGTAGGCTGCTACCCACAAATGTAGATAGTTTCACCAAGATACTTGGATACTATTTTGTGCCCTGCGCAGACATCGAGGACAAGGAAAAAGTACAAGACTGGTTGTCTTGGTGGCAAAATTACAACCCTACACCTCAAAGAGCCCTTTATCAGGCGGAAATCGACCGTATAAACAACACTACTACCTACAGGTAGTAACGATTAAATCTTGCAGTAGCGGGCACTTGGAGCATATTTATCACACTCGGCGTTAACTTCTAAATCATTCTTCGCATAAGTCGACCGAAGATAACTACGTGCTGCCATAAAACAGTTCTCTTTATTACCCTCTTTCAACAAAGCATCACAGAACGGTAATGCAAATTCGCCTGACCAAGTATTGTCGATCAATGCATATATCGCACCATTCACGCAATTTGCAGTATTCCCTTCAGAAACCCGCTCACACACATCCACCACAAGCGAAGCGTTGTTCATCCTTACATAATTGCTCAGATCTCTTCCCAAACTTACAAAACAAGGACGTTGATAATCACCGGCCAACTTACATTCTGCTGCCATTTGCTCATAGCTTAGACCAAACTCAAACATCAAACTTGTCTGCATTTGATAACAATCATACTTATACTGATCCGCAAGCTTACTGCAAGGATAATGGGGATCTGTGCGGTCGACATCACGCTTGCTTCTTTCAAATGCTGTGACATTTTCCATTATCACCCCACCGTAACATGAACTACGTTCATAGCCCGTCTCCATCAGGTCGCATGCAGCCAAACTGTCCTCAAGGTTGTAGTCAAGTGAATACAAGATCGCATGCCCTACCCCATGTAAGCACTGGAATATAAGCGCATTTGTGGGGTTACTAAAGTTTGATCGATCACAGACATTGGGAACTTTAGTCTCAAGATCAGCTAAAGTTAAATGTTTTGTAGTATCAGCAGTCTCATCTTCTCCATAAAATAACCGCTCCATCACCCCGTGGTAGCAACCGGAGTGACAACTCTGATCGCATGATTCAAAAGCATCACCAACATTTCCTTCTTTAGCATATGCGTACCTACCTATTGCATGAGAAATCACATGACACTCATTCTCAATGTCTGCATTCTGGCTCCTCGCATTCTCAAGATCCCCCAAAGCCTGTTTTATGCTTAATCCCCGAGATTCAATATAGTTACCCATAAAACTGTCCAGACAGGCCTGTTTAGAAGTATCATCCGCACGCAGGCAACTCATAACATCTACAAATTCATTAGCAGTGGGAATATTACCAGTTTTGCTTTGTTGAGCTAGAATGTATACAACACCAGCAATAATGACCAAATCAACCACCGCAAAACAAACTATGGCAATCTTAAACTTGTTCTTAATTAGCTTTTTGCTGATTCTAAGTTTCATATTTCACCCTAATTATAGCCGTGTTTCTGCCCACAGCATACTGGATGGCGTCATCTTTGTGAATGGTCAGCCGCTCGATCTAAACCCTGTGCCCCAAGGTTCAAAGCTTGAATGGGCAGAACAGGTTGTGAATATTTCTCATGCCCCAGGGGCTGTTGCGAATTTGAGAGTCGACATAGAGTTGGCCAAAGAGATCCTCAACAAAGACGAACTGAGCTTCCAGTGGCAGTTTGGCGGAACTGAGGCATTGGTAGGAGATACAGTCCAATTACCACTTAACAATCCAGGCAACTACATCGGGAAGTTGTTTATCAGTTCCGCCGAAGAACCTATCTACGCAGAGAGTATTATGATTGTTGCAGGGCGGGCGCCTGCGGCGCCCGCCCCACTCGTAAATGGCCAATCTCAACTAAAAGTTGCCATCGCACGCGATCAAATTATTCAACTCTCAGTTCCAAACCCAGATGAGTCTAAATACTTGTACTCTTGGGACCTAGGAGATGGCGAGGTTATAAACTCTGTGCTTATGGAAAAAAGGTTTACCACAACTAGGCTGCCCGTGGACATCATCCTCAGAGTCACAGACCTGGAAACCGGGGTATTCTCTGATAGCTACGTTACCCTTACGGCATTAAACGAATTAGAGGCTGATGTACCTATGCCCCCAGCACCTCAAACGGAATCTCCTTCTTCAGACAAACAAAGTATATCTCCTGTTGTGATGATCGGGATTGGACTTGTCGTGGTAGGTTCAGTTGCAGTAATGGTCCAGCGATTTAGATCTTCTCGTAAACCTGAACCAGCTGAGGAATGACGTTACCCCATCTATAAGCTTGAGCAGCTTGAACGCACTTAGGTGCAATATCAGTGATCTTTTCTGGACTTCGCATAAATACCGCAATCTGATCCCGCCAAGCTGCTTGATCTTGAGGGTTGAGAAGTACTCCGCATTCCGTACTGAGAATCTCAGTTGTTCCCCCTTTATTGGTTGCGATCACAGGCTTACCCTGAGCCATAGCTTCCACCACAGTCATTCCAAATGGTTCATAAATACTGGGCAGCAAGAAAATATCAATCGCAGCATAGAAATCCTTAAGATCCTCAGTACCCAGGTAGCTTTCAGTAAATATTACATTGGGAAACTGACTATAGATTTTCTTCAATTGGGGGTAGTATCCATCATCACCGCCTGCAAAAATGAATAGTACTTGCGGCAGCTGCCTTACTGCAACGAGAAGATTTTGCAACCCCTTCACATAATTCAACCTTGACGCCGTCCCCACAACTAGCTGCCATTTGGATCTGTCAATCTCCCATTCAGTATAAAATTTCTCGGCATTGCCCAATCCTGCATAATATTCATCTTGAATCCCATTGGGGACAACAAATACTTTTTGCTCAGGCAATTTAAACCTCTTCACGACTTCTTGTTTTTCACTTTCTAGCAAGGCAACGTACCCGTCTAGCCTCCAAATGAATAGCCGCAAAAATAACTCATACATTCTCACCAAAAAGTGCAGCTCTGCTCCACGTTTTTCAGCATCTACCACAAATGGGTTGTGTCCTGTCACTACTACTTTTTTCTTTCTTAACATGCATATCAAGATCGCTGGCATCAAATGTCCGTCGTGAATGTTATGCACGTGCAAAATTTGAAAATCTGCCTTCCATAGGAAACTAATTATTCCAGGGGCAAAGCGAAAAAAATTCCCTATCCGCAATAGATACTTAAACCTTATTATATTCAAACCCCTATAGCTATCGCTCAACCGCTGCATTCTCTTCTCCTTCCCGTGAGTCGCATCTGTGGTAAGCACAGTCACATCGTGCCCAGCTTGGGACAAAAAGTAAGCAATTTCTTCTACTTGCCTTTCTACGCCCCCAACTGATGGGTGGAAATATGTAGATAATTGAATAATCTTATACATTTGCAAAGTATAGCAGGCCGAGCACAAACCTTGAACTAGGAGCTGTAAATATGACATACTATATTGCACACTGCCCTAAATTTGCCTTATGGCGAAGAGACGAAGACGCAAACAAAATTTAAACTTCAAATTGCTGTTGGTGACTGCTGCGTTGGCAGCAGGAGCATATTTCTATTCTACCCGCCCCACTTCAGTAAACGCAGAACTTGATTCAGCATTAATTCCTGAACGGGCCTCAGTCGCCGACTCAAACGTCTGGTGGCAAGAAGGTTTTGGTTACCGCCAAGAATTGAGCTTCAGCTTAACAACAGGAAATTTCGTAGAACTCAGATTCGATCATGCCGCAATGGTAGCAGCAGGCAAAAGTAATGCTGACGGATCAGACCTGCACATTGTAGCCCAACTAAACAATGCAGCAGATGTCGTCCCCTTCTACCTCTCAGAAATAAATACAGCAAGCACTAAAATCACGTTTGATGGTAAAAAGTACCCCAACGCAAAGTACTTTCTCTACTACGGGAACAGAAAACCACCGTCAGCGAGAGTTCTAGGCTCATCGACGGCTGAAAGCCAGGCAACCCCGGCCCAGTTAGGGAACATCGTTACCCCTGAGTTACAAATCTCAAGCACTCGTTACTGGCAAGTATTGCAGAAAGGAAAACTTAACCTGCAGATCAGCATAGTGGCACCAAACCTAGATATGGGGCCAAATACAAGACTGTACTACTCCTTAGGAGAAGCAGAACCTAAGCTTGTTGGGAAAGCCCCTAACTCTGATGGTCTATTGGATATTCAACTGCCCTCACCTCAAAAAGGAGACCAAACTATCTACCTGATCGCCGTACAGGACGGTAAATATACCCGCAGCAACAGCCTCAACATCAGAATAAGTGAACCAGTCTTTGTCGCGTGGACAATTGATTGGGAAGGATACAATGTTCAAGACGCAGTATTGCAAAGGATAGACTCTATAGCTGGCCGCTACGGCCTCCCCATGACCCACTTCTTCAATCCTCGTATTTATGTAGACCGAACAATACCAGAGTACAGGAGAACTGAGCTTACAAATTGGGTAAAAGCAAGAGAAGAAAAGCATAAAGATGAGATCGGTATGCACATGCATATGCAATACGATATGGTACGCGCCGCTGGGGTGGAGCCAGTCACTTCTCCGCGCTGGGGCAGCGGCGCCGACGGGTATGACGTTCTAACTTCGGCATATAGCTACAACCAATTCAGGGCTATCGTACAATGGGGGTTAGACAAATTTGCAGAATACGGACTTCCTCGCCCAGCTGGTTACAGAGCGGGCGGTTGGTTTGCCAGCTTAGACACCATCAAAGCTCTTAATGACCTTGGCTTTATATACGACTCTTCCGGACGAGAGACTTATAAGTTTGGCAGTCAAAATCGCCAAGGCCTGTGGTCACTCGACTCGAAGACTCAGCCTTACCGCCCTTCCTCTATGAACCAAAATTCACCGACACCTGAACCTCAGCTTAATATTTGGGAAGTCCCCAACAATGGCAATGACTCATATTGGTTTCCAGTCGATCATTTGATCGGCAGATTCTACGAAAATTATGCTACCCCGGGAGAATTCTCAAGCACTCCAAAGATTATCACTTACTTGAGTCACCCTGACTGGTTTGACGTAGACCAACCAAAGCTGGAGGCCTTATTTACGGAGATCTCTAAGTACAGTCTAACGGCTGACAAAGGACCAGTCGTATTTACAACTATCAGCTCCGCTTTGCAAGAGTGGCAGTAAGGACATATAATCACGCATGTCAAAAACAGAGAAATCAACAGAACAATCGGCCAACAAACCAGTTATCATCCAATTTGAGTCTGAAGAATTTTATCGGGCAGTAGTCTCTCAACTACTGTACACAGTGGATATGGAGTTGGCAGCAACTGCGAAATCAAAAAAAGATGCAGAAAAATTGATCGGCAAAATAATCAATAAAGAGCTTACCCCGACAATTGCAATCGTCGATTCACTACTTGAAGATCGCCATTCTGAAGGTGAAGTAATTGCAAAAAAGATTCGCGAAGTTAGCCCAGAGACCAAAATCATTGCCTATACCATTCTTGAGGATGTTGAATGGGCAGACTATGTGGCTATCAAATCGAACAGAGTTCCAAGCAAAACTATCATTCGGGGGTTGGCAGACTTATTGAAGATCGAATTCCCCACCAGCAACGACGCAGCAAAGTATAATAGCGACTAGCCTAAGGCTGCGCTGCATACCAAGCTTTCCAATAATCCTCAAGCTTGTGCGTAAATAACTCTCGATCATATGTATGGGTAAACCATTTACCCAAAGAGAATTGAGTATCGTTCCGCTCAACTACGTGACCATCTCCCCACAGCATTAACATCCTATCTGTGGATCTACCGAATCGAATTTTCAGTTTGGATTTGTTGTGTTTTGGTACACGAACCCGCATGGCCTCGGGCAAAATTACATAATCGATATTATCTCTTTGTATAGCAACCAACTCATTCAAAAGCTTAGAGTTAAAACCAGTTCCCGATTCCTCAGGAAGGTTAAGTTGTAAGTAGATCGCAAACGGCTGGCTTAGCGCTGGGCGGATAAACTCGGCGAGCGCCCTCTCTTGATCGCTCAGCGACTGTTGGTAAGCAGGATTAGTTGACTTCTGATGTAGGAGGAAGGTTTCGAGATTTGCGATCTTCTCCGTTCTAGCTGTATGTTCATCAAGCTGCAACTTCTTTAGTATCTCTATCAACTGAACTGTCGCGACCAGACTATACCCATTGTCACTCTCTACAATCAGGCCACGTTGCTTTAGGGAACTCAAAGCTGAATAGATTTTGCTAGAAGGAATAGACTCAGCCTCGACTATCTCTGTGGGAGTACATGTGCCTAGGCGTAGTATGCCGGCAAGAGACTTTATCTCGTACACAGAGAACTCAAAATCTTTAAGAAAGTCCCAGAATAAAGTACTACTACTCATAGTAGAAGTATAACACTGCGTTTGTAACTAGCCCAGTTTCTGCTTTACAACCTCTGCATAAGCAGAGACACCCTTCCCCATAAAGACCAATACTGATTGACCATTGTACTTGTGCAGGATTTGGGTAGTGGCCCGGCCAGAGACCCAATTGATAAGTTGGTATTTACCGCCGGGCCACTTGATGACACCTTTTATGCGGATAAAGCCCTTGTTTCGCAAAGAATTTAGATAATCCAGCAGCGAATCCTCCAACATTTCAATATCTCCACGCCAAGTAAACGTCTCCACCTCATCCTCATGGTGGTGGTCATCCTGCTCGTGAGGGATTGGTTCTTTCGAAACTTGTGTCAGTACCAACTTGCTATCAATCCCCAGTAATACTTCTGCCGAAACGTTCCCATCCGCACTCTCCAACTTAGGGGTTGTGGGATTAAGTTCAAAAATATGGTCTTTAACCTCATCTAGCCGCTGTTCATTCACCAAGCCCACTTTATTGATGATTATGAGATCTGTATAGCTAGCCTGCATCTTAGCCACAACCCCTGCGTCGCGATACCCAGTAAAGTTCAGGGCGTCAATCACATTTACCACCCCATCAAGCTCGATCTCGGGTATTCTGTTTATCTCAAAGACTATTGGCATGGGGTATGCAGTCCCAGACGATTCAACAATAATCCTATCTGGGTGGTAGTTCTGGACGATTTCTTCCAATGCATTCTTCAGCCTACCCACCAAAACACAGCACAGACAGCCATTCAACATTTCAGCTGTTTGAATATTACTCTCTTTTGCCAGAAGGGAATCTATCGAAGTATCGCCATACTCATTCTTTAGCCATACGACCTTATAGTCTGGGTCCAATTGTTTGATCAGGTTCAATATTATGGTTGTTTTACCACTTCCTAAATAACCTGTAAAAACGGATACTGGGATTTTTGCCATTCTTTATTATACATATATGTGCAACTTTCGCCTCTTCAGCTAAACTGTGTGTGCTTATGAATGTAAATAGACGAAAAAAACTCCTTCTACTAGCAATTATTGGGAGTATGGGCCCTTTGGTACCTGCCCTGGATTTCACTAAATTTAACCTTTCTGTGGATTTACTTGCGCTCGCCGCTAGAAGTATGGCCCTATCTGGGAGTGTTTTGCTAATGTGGGAGTATATTCTAACTGCCAGAGCATTGGTGGTAAAAATTGTTCCCGATACCGCATGGGTGCAAAGGATTCACCGCCGAATAGGTCATTTGGCCGTATATCTCATTGGGGGCCATTTTATATTCATCACTATTTTCTACGCTCAGTCCAGGGGAATTAACTTGTTGAATTTCTTGTTTAACAGGCCAGAACAGTTTTACAAGAATATGGGGATCCTATCCTTATTACTCATCGTGGTTCTCGTCATCACTAGTATTACGTTACGTAGTAAGCTGAGTTTTCGTTCTTGGCATAAGCTACACCTTACGAGTTACTTAGTTTTGCCTCTGGCGCTGATTCACAACCTGGGGCTTGCAAGAGAGGATGTACCGATATCTGCAAACTGGTACTGGTACCTAATGACTTTTATTTATGTTTGCTTTCTTGTATATATGTACCTCTTTAGCCGAGGGAAGCTCAAGCAAAGATACGAAATACAACTCGTAGATAAAGAAGCTGTAAAGGTGGTAAATATCCACCTACTACCAGAGAGTAGTAGGGACAGATTTGCAGTGCACCCCGGACAATACATCTATGTCCAGCGTCAAGGCAGTTTAGAATCCCATCCCTTCAGTATCTCTAAGTTCGACCACTCCACGGGCCTAATCAGTATCGCCCCCAAGGCACTAGGACCTTTTTCTGGAGCTATTCAGCATATGCAAGCCGGAGAGGTTGTCTATGTGGATGGACCGTATGGAAACTTTACAGAGGAAATTTACACCTCCCGTAGGCCTGTGGTTCTCCTGGCAGGCGGGATAGGGATAGTTCCTTTTTTACCGACTTTGTATCGACTAGCAGAGGGAATGAATAGGGAAATCATCCTGTTTTATGGTAACAATACCGAAGCGGAAATTGCCTTCAACGACGAGCTTGCCGAAATAAGGTCTAAAGCGCCTTCGCTAAAAGTTGTATACGTGATCCGAGATAACCAGAATAGCATGTATGAAACCGGGTTTATCACCTTGGAGATACTCCAAAAGTACTTGGGCAACGATGTTGCTAAGTATGAGTTCTTTGTCTGTGGGCCGCCGGTGATGATGTCGAATCTTCAGAAGGCCCTTGCGGCGGCCCAAGTTCCTCAAAATCAAATACATACTGAGGCATTTAGCGCTTAATTTTTAGGTAACTAAATATGTACAAAGTACACAAGATTATTCTAATAAACCTAATGTTGTTATCGCTGGTGCCAATTCTCTTGGCGGTAGACCCTGTGATAGATCTTGCAACGCCAGAGTCTCAATTATACCTGCTAGCAAGGATGTGGGGGCTGATCGGCACCATGATTATGTGGTGGCAGTTCATGCTGGGGATCAGGGATTTGGTGACGAAATTTATCCCAGACCTTGTTTGGGTAAACAACCTGCACAAGTTTATGGGGCGGTATGGATTCATCGCTATCCTACTTCACCCAACTTTTATCTTCCTTCATTATGCAGGTATCGGAGTGAACATTCTGATACCCAAACTTGAGAACGATTTTGATTTCTACAAACTGATGGGCACCCTAGGTTTCGCAATCTTAGCTTTTGTTTGGCTGACTAGCGCAATTCTTCGGAGTAGGATTAAGTTCCGGCCATGGAAGCAAATACATTTGTTTATATACGCTTCTTTGGCTCTGATTCTTTTTCATGGTCTAAATATTGGGCTAACCCTGAACACGAATTCAAATTTGCGTAGCTACTGGTTGTTCTTAACTGGCGCATTTGTGTTTGCGGTTATTTATAGGTTTCTTCAGGCAAGTGGGAGTATTAAGAAACATTATGTACTCAAGTCCAAGGTCGATCTCACGCATGATGTTACCCAATTTACGTTTCAACCTAATCAAAAAAGTCTTGTTCCGCGTCCGGGACAGTTTATATACCTACAAGTAAAGCGCTTCGGAGAGACGCACCCTTTTACAGTTTCGCACTTCGATCCACGAACGGGCGAAATTAAGTTGTCTATCAAAGGTTCTGGTCCATTTAGCAAGTCTTTAAAGAATTTACCATTGGGAAAAACTGTTTATATACAAGGCGCCTACGGCGCCTTCACCGAGGAAGCCTATACGTCTGAGAAGAAGCTGGTTTTCATTGCTGGAGGAATTGGGATTACTCCTTTCTTTAGGTGTATCGCAGACCTTCCTCAAGCTCCGAAGATTCTTTTTTGGGGAAATAAAACAGAGGGAGATGTTTGCTTAGAGGAAGAGCTAAAGCGCGCACCGAACCTACAAATAGTTCATGTGTTAAGTAACCAGCCGACTTATTCGGGAGAGAAGGGTTATATTTCAATTGAATTATTGAAGAAATATTTAGGTGATGACTTGGAAAGGTACGACTTCTTCGTCTGTGGCCCGCCAGTAATGATGGATCTCACAGTGGGTATATTGAAGCAGGCTGGCGTGCCAATACAGCAAATATATTCTGAGAAATTTAGCCTGTAGGATATTGTTTAACGCCCACATCCGGTATATAATGGGCACATACCTAAGGCACTTCACGAACAACCTACCTCCTTTGAGGAAGTTATCCAGAACTACTTAAGCAAAGTAGACGATATTGTCAGGGAAGTTGCCGGCAGAGAAGTAGCTAACACAGTAAACAATCCCAAACTTAGTGCTGTCTACCTCGAAGATGTAGAGAATGCAAAGGGATCAAAAGACCTAACAGCAAGGATTGTCGAGACTACCTTAACTGCATTCGAAGCCACATTTATAGATGTTATCTGCGAGGAGTTTGATTACGATTTGAACAGACTTAAGGCGCTAATTGAAGATGCCCTAAAATACGCGGATCTCTTGAATGCTAAAGAATATAACGATTGCGATCTACAAGAAATAGAAGACAAATATAGCAACCTCAACTTGCCTGCTCCCCTCATTCGGACACTAAATACCACACTAACCATGATTGCAGAGCTATGCGCACAAAACCCCTTTGTTGCGCACTCTCTGAATAAAGTGTCTGTTTTCTGTAACATAATGCGCTTGAAGCTCGAACCGGGAAGCGTTAATCCCCAAAATAAGCATCAGAGTTGGGCAGCTGATTAGAACCAACAGGATTAATCCGCCACAACGTGCCTAAATTTTTCCCATCTTCTTCCCTCTTCCTCCATAGCAATAAATTCTCCGGCGTTACGGGCGTTATCGATATCGAATTGTGAGGCGTGGGCAGATAGAGCTTTGATCTTATTTTCCATAAAGTCGGTTACATCGATTGCGATGGTATCTGGGTGATCGTAGAAGTCAGTAAATAAAAACTCTTTCGTAATGTGGGATTCTACACCATCTCGCTTAAGTTGTTCGGGAAAGAAGTTGATATCTCTCGCATATGGGTAAGCGGCATCGACAACTGATTGGCCTGTGTGACGGTGGTCACGGTGATTTACCCAATTTTCGCCTTCAGCGAAATGTACAATGACATTTTCTGGGTTGTGAGTAATGATGATGTCTGGTTTAAATTGTCGAATTTGAAAAGCCAGTTTCTCGATGGTGCTCAAATCATTTTCCACAGAGCCATCACCAAGATCTAGGTACACGTTATCCTCAGGCTTAATACCCATGATGTTCATCGCTTCCTCATCTTCATTTACTCTAGTGTCTTTCAAGTCTTTGCGGGTGATTTCATTCTGCCGACTGCCGTTTTCACCCGAAGTCATCTTTACGACTCTCACGGTTTTCCCGTCAGCTGTAAGTCTGGAGATTGTTCCCCCTGCCATGATCTCGGCGTCATCTGGATGAGCAAAAACAACTAAGATTCTACTTTTGTCACCAAAAATTTCTTGATACTTGTCCATCTATAATGGCTAAGAAATAAAAGAGAATCAGGCTGGTGGGACTCGAACCCACAATCTTACGCACCCCATGCGTAAATTCTAGCCAATTGAACTACAGCCTGAAACGCAATAATTATATGACAACATTCCCCAAAAACCAAAAAGAATGTTAAGCTTTGCCTGCTCACAAGTAAACATATGAAATGCGCTATTTTGATTGTGGAGAATGATGAGTTACATCAAGAACTCTTAGGAGAAACCTTGGATAACGTTTGGCCGCAGATTGCCAGATACCTGATTACCGGGCGGAATAGCTTAACCAACTTTATAGCCGGTCAGGACAAGGATACAGTCTATATTACAATCTTGGATCATCATATATCTGGGGATATTACTGGGCAGGCAGTAGCTATTGAACTGATAAACAATGGGTTCCAGTGTCTATTTATAGGCAACAGCGATAAACCTGAAAACCAGCCTTATCTTATTAATAAGGAAGCTCATTTGCATAGCAAATCAAACCCAACCGAACTAGTTAACAAGCTACAAATTCTCATACCTCTTATTGAATCCCTGGAATCACTCAACCTTGAAGAACAAATAACAGAAGGTTCAGATCTCAACTTAAGATAATGTCATGCTATACCTACCATCTATAAAACAGGAAAGACTAAAGCTGATCATAGACGTTAAGGAAAGGCTTTTAGCTTTGTTTCAGGAACCCAGCAGCATCCCCAATGGAGAAACCACTAAACTCATCTCCATTGGCACAAGCGGAATACATATACAAGTTACGTTCTTCAACCTGGAGGAGAATCCTTTTTTTGCAGTAACTGAATTATTTACTTGTGGAGGGCAAACCATATTCCATTATCCTTTCCACCCGACTTTAGACATTCCTTATTTCGATGGGGATACTGCTCCAGACAACTTATTAAAGTTTAAAAATAGAAATTGGCCATTTGAAATTCCGGAACAGAGGTTAAACAGAATTTCTAGTTGTTTGGCTCATGCTACAGAGGTCTACCCTACTCTGGACCTTTACTTATTCAGCCCAGGAGTAATCGGCCGAGAAAGGCTCACACCACCAGTGTTCGAAGTCTAAGTAAAGTAAGTGCGGCCTTTCAATTTGTCCGGCAAGCACTGTTGAGCGGATTTGCCGTTAGGCAAATCCGGATCATATTCGTACCCCTTCCCGTAGTTGAGGTCTTTCATCAACGCCGTTGGGGCGTTGCGCAGGTGCAAGGGGACATCCAAATTCCCGTACTTTTCGATGTCTGAATTGATCGCTTTGTCTGCTCGATAAGCAAGGTTACTTTTCTTCGAGTTTGCCAAGTATTCGGCCAACTGTACCAAGGCGACCTCGCATTCGGGCATCCCGATCTTGGCACAGGTATCGTAAACGACATTAGCTAGAAGGAGCGCATTGGGATTCGCATTTCCAATATCTTCACTCGCAAACCTGATCATGCGCCTAGCTACGTACAAAGGATCTTCCCCTGCACGCAACATACGCACCACCCAGTACGCTGCAGCATCTGCATTGCTACTGCGCATACTTTTGTGAACGGCAGAAATTATGTTGTAATGCTCTTCTCCATTGCGGTCATAACGCAAGAATCTTTGAGCCGCAGCTTCCAATTCTTTGTGAGAAATTTTCTTTCCTCCTGTACGCGCTGCAATTTCTAGGGTGTTCAGCGCAAATCGCATATCTCCATTACTTAGCTCGGCTAAATATTTAACATCCTCTTCTGCCATTTTGATCTTTAGTTCCCGCAAACCTCTTTGAAGTCCAACGATTAGTTCATCAATTGAATGGCTTTGGAGCACAAATACGCGACTGCGGGATAGTAACGGAGAGACCACCGTGAAGCTAGGATTCTCAGTAGTGGCACCTATCAGAGTTATTAAACCGTTTTCGACGTAAGGTAATAATGCAT
>JAEUSD010000015.1 GCA_016788825.1 Candidatus Doudnabacteria bacterium
GCATCCGGATATTAGCAAGTTTACTAATGCATCTGAGGTATTCCCAGGGATAAACGAAGCGTATGAACAGTTAATGAAATAATTGATTATGACCATCACCTCCCTCTCCCAAGCCGCTCGCGATCGCGAGCGGGTGAATGTTTTTGTCGATGGGGAGTTTGGGTTCGCGATAGATAAGATGACGCTGGCGAAACACATGTTGCATCAGGGAATGGGGTTGGATGAGGAGAAGGTTTCTGAGATTTTGCAGGAAGATAATACGCAGTATCTGTATAGAAGGATCTTGGATTTTTGGTTTAAGAAGCCCAGAAGTAGGAGAGAGGTGAACACAAAAATCCAAGAACTTGTGAAGCGACGTCAGGAGCGGTTGGACCACAAGAAGCCGCGATTTGCCGCAAACTTAAATATGGAGGAAATCGCGGTGGAGATCGGCGCTCGGCTGCAAACGCAAGGTTTCACCGATGAAAAGTACGCCGACTGGTTTGCCGCAGAGCGCGCCCGCCAAGGCAAGTACGGCAAGCGCAAGGTTATTTTGGAACTGCAAAGCAAAGGAATAAATTCGCGCCTTGCCCAAGAAGCCGTAGACCGCCACTTCGGTTCAGACGCAGAGCTAGCTCAGAAACTCCTCGCAAAGAAATACAAAGTCTCAAATCTCAAAGAAATCGCTGACCTCAAGCTTCGTTCCCAAGCCTACCGATGGCTACTTTCTCGTGGCGTAAGGCCAACTTAAATTCGTTCATTGATTTCTTCAACCAAATTATCCCAACTTCGCCCCATTTATTCCCCCTCCTTGCCTAACCTTACTTCGCAAGCTAAAATCCCCTATATTAAGGCGCATATATGAACGAAGCGGACAAGCGCAAGAAAATGCTCAAAGATCTCGGTGAAAGAATCAGAGTGGCACGCGAAGAGTCTTCCAAGTCTCAACTACAAGTCGGAGTCGCCATCGGAGTATCTGACAAAACAATTAGTGGATACGAATCAGGCAGAATCGCTCCATCCATAGATAAACTAATGGCATTAGCTGAGCTGTTTAAACTCCCAATCGGATATTTCCTAGGCTCAGACCCACGTGAGTACAAAGTATCTACCAGGCTACGAGCCGTGGAAGTCAGCCTCAATGACCTAAAAACGCAATTACGAGAGATAAAGCTAATAGCTCAAGCATTGGAGTTAGATAAGTAATTCCCCTCAAAAACCTAGCTAACACGGTGGTTTTCGTGTTATCATCATGTCGCTTTAGTGGACTGATACCCAAAATGAGTCAAGAAATAATCAAAAAGATCGAAAACAAGTATTCCAAGTCAAAAGTTGCCGCTTTTAAGGTCGGTGATACTGTCGAAGTAGAAACGATAATTAGAGAAGGTGACAAGCAAAGAATACAGAAATTCAAAGGTTTGGTAATCTCTATCAAGGGTTCTGGCACACGTAAGATGTTTACTGTTCGAAAGATCAGTTATGGAATAGGCGTAGAGAAAAAATTCCCAGTTCACTCCACAAACGTAGCCAAGATAACAGTTCTGAAATCTGGAAATGTAAGCCGCTCAAAACTTTATTACCTGCGTGATCGTGTAGGTAAAATGGCCATGAAAGTTCGTCAAGGAGCTCCTGTTGTAGTCGAAGAACACACAGAAGAGGCTATGCCAGAAAATATTGAAGTAGAACTAACCCCAGAAGTCAGTGCAGAAAATGCTGAAGTTGTTGCTGAAGTAGCTCCAGAAGCAGCAGTAGAGACACCTGCAGAGACTACAGAAGAAGGTAAATAATCCCCAGACGCTGGTCTGATTATTGTATTAATGCCACTACGTGTGGTAATTTCCAGTATGCCAAATACTGAGCTTGAACATCAACTTTTCACCCAAGGGTTTCGCCGTGTAATCGGGATAGACGAGGTCGGGCGGGGGTGTTTGGCTGGTCCTGTGGCTATGGGTGCATTTGCCTACTACCCAAACACCCCCGCCCTCATGGGGGTAAATGATTCAAAGCTGGTATCTCCTGCAGAACGTGAAGCTTTGTGGGACGATCTATCTGCACAGGAATACAAAATCTACTACGGTGCCGTAGAACATATAAACTCTCTCGGCTTAGCAGCTGTATTGCACGATCTACTTGCACAAATTATTGCTGATTTCCATGACGAAAGCACTTACTTTCTTGTAGACGGCTACTTCAAAACTTCTCTTCCTCAGACAAGTCGTATGGTTATCAAAGGAGATATGCAGCATTATTCAATTGCTGCGGCTTCCGTGCTAGCGAAAGTAGAGAGGGATAGATTAATGCAGAAATTGGACGAACAGTTTCCAGGCTACTCATTATTCAAGCATAAAGGCTATGCGACGGCCGAGCATCGGCGGGCTATCCAAAAATTGGGGCCAAGTGCTGCACATCGCACCAGTTTTCGTTTAGAATGGAGTAATGAATTCTAAATTTATCAACGGAGTCCTTGTTCTGCTTCTCGTGGTTAGTGGAGCTTTTTGTTTGTGGGCCTACATGAGGTGGAATTCATTTGTGAATTACTGGGGGGAGCAACCCTTAACTACCAAGACATGGCTTGATCCCCGCAATCAAAACGTAGCGCGTACCGAGGTGTATTATTTTGTGCTCGGCAACTTGGTAGTCGCTCCCGCGACCGAAGATAAATATTTTAGCTTAGCGGTTCGCGACAATGACGCGCCAGTGGATAGTCCTGCTGCCCTGCCGGTAGAACTTCCGCGCCTGGCGCGACACCAGGGTTTAATTCAGACGACTAATGGCTTAGCAGACCTAATCAGCCCGGTATCTTTTAGCGGAACTTTTACGATGCATACTGGCGGCGTTCAGTTGGGATTTGCTAAGGTTATTGGAGGTGACCATGTTGGCCTAGAATATTCAAGAATTATCAACTTACTGAAATGAAGGTAATCTCACTGCTACTGACAATCTTATTCTTGGCAGGAGGCGCCTACTTCTTGTATCAAACTATCCCGAGTACTCCAGCTGTTGAGAAGGATCTTGAGCACAAAGCATACATAAACTATTACCTCGACGCTACCAAATTTAGCTTTACGTATTCACCCAAGGCAAAGCTGTGGGCAGTCTCTAAGTCTGATGGGCAGAAAGTTCAGGTGGACCTATCTCAGTTTACAGAGCCTCAACTGGAAAACTTCTTATTTGGCTGGGTAGCGACATCTTCGAGCGCCGATTCTGTTTCCTATGTGCCGAATTTGGAGATTTGTAGGTACCTGTTAATAAGTTTGCGCTATACTGAAATTACTCAGATGAAGCTGGCGGAGTTTATGAGGTGTGAGAACGATCTAGCTAGTCAAGATAATTTGGTGCCGATATGAGAAAGTTTTTACTTATACAAATAGTGACGGTAGCGTTTGTGGTTGTGGGTAGTATCATCTTTGCTGGTACGGTGCAAGCACAATACTGTAACGCACAATGTCCTGGAGGAAATCCCTGTGGATCTGGGCAATGTACTACTTGGCGCTTTTGCTGTGACGGTACTCAAAGACCTGATGACAACTATTTTTGCTACGCTCCAGGTCCTTGCGGCTGTAGTGCATGTTCTACGCCACCCCCTCCTGGCGGTGGAAGCTGGGGAGCTTGCGGTAGTTGTAGTGGGTGCCCAGGTGGTAACGATGCTCAGTGTAGGTTAGAACCTGGTGGGGCATGTGTGTGGGATCCTACTGGATGTGGCGGCGGCGGTGGCGGATGTTTCCCAACATTACCAGCATACGCGCCACTTACCTCACCCCCAGATGGGGCGAGAGTTCCAGCATCTACAGGTAATGCTGTTTATCTTGACTGGGAGCCGACAACAAATTGGGGCTCTGGATGTCCAAATGCAAATACTTACCGAGCACGTTGGGGACTGAAAGTTGGACCGACTTGCGAGATGGCAGATATTACCAACAGCACGGGTCCTCTTGGAGATACGACTACTTTCAGGATTCAACCAACTACTGGAGCGCCATATTTTACAATCGGGAATACATATTGTTGGACTTCTCAGATTTCCAATGGGACTTACGCTATTCACCCATCTCCATGGGAGATAACGCCAATTCCGAATATGACTGTGACAGCGGGTTACGGAGCTCCAACTAAGTGTGGTGGTGTCCGAGCCTCGGGGAGAGCAAGCTTCTCAAATACCAATAACCCTGTAACCTACGTAGTTGATGTATCTCACCCCGACAATAACTTTGCTGGCGGATTAAGCTATCTGGACGAAGTCAGGGTGGGTTTTGTCCCGAGTACACAACTGAATACTGTTACATCCCCTGGATCTACTGCTGAACCATTCTTTCAAAACTATGCAGGTTTTCGGGTAACAGGGCTAAATGATTCTCCGGGTAGTATTCAATTCTGGGCAGCAAATACTGGTTCTGGGAATGTTTGGGGTGATGCGAAGAGTAGTGGTAACTTAACGAATGCTTCAGGGACTGCAACCTTACTAGGGATTGGTAGTCAGACTACAGTTTCTGTCCTTAATAACACAACACTAAGAGTAACTTTTACAATCCGATACGAAAATACATTTCCAAATGTTCCCATCTTGAACTCGTTTGTGATGGGTTTGATGGAAGATAACGGGGTTCAATATTCTCCGGACTACAGTGTGGCTACGAGATATGTCTACCGTCGATATGACACTTGGAGAGTAGATATGAGTCCTCCAACAGTAACAGTAGTCGGACCGGCAGCAGCGGTAGCACCAAACGACTTCCGGATTACCTGGACAGCCACTGATGCAGCTACTGGGGATATGGGGATTGCGACACGAACACCAACTTGTACAGTTACAGGTGGGAATATTCAAATTCGTCAGACCACGACCCCAGCCACGGATATTACCCTAAATGATGGAGTCCCAGCGCAATGTTTCTTTGGAGCCACAGATGGTCTGAAGAATTATATTTATCTTGTGAATAACCCATATGACGCGTTCAATGCTACCTATACCGCAACAGATGGAGCGTGTAATGAATCTACCGCCACAACACAGACAGTTCAGGCAGATCCTTGGACAATGGTTCGATACGGTTCTGCCACGGCAGGAGGTGGCTTTAGCTACTCAATTCCAGATGTAGACTTAAGCTCGTTCCTGAGTGGATTTGGGAACGAAGCATTTGCGAGTGCGTTTAGTACAATTTCAGGTAACTCGTCAATGACAAGCTCCCGTCAGTCGCTTGCCCAGACCTACACCACAAACTACGATGATTTGAATACTGATCCTACTCAGATCTTAGGCTTGAGTAATTGGTACGATACGTTTACAAACATTATCAATGAACGTTATCCAGGACAAGTAACTGATTCCAATGTGAATACAATGGGGATAAACTTCAATGCTTTCCCAGTTCCATCTGGAACATTCTTCCTAAGATACAACCCGCCGTCAGGTACTTTGTCTACGGCTACTGGAAATGCAATCAACTTCACCTGCAACAGAAACGCGATCGTATTTGTAAACGGGAATATGACTATCACTCCAAACTTTGTACATTCAGGTACAAATCGCTGTATTTGGATTATCAGAGGCAATCTGACAGTCAATCCAGGCACAAACCAAAACCTTGTGGGCGGAGCAGCTCCCACAAGTCTTGTCTACGATCAATTGGCTGGCGCTTTCATAGTTGACGGTACGTTTACAGTTGCGGCTGATCCGCAGCAAGCTAGCCCGGTTAATAAGTATGCTGATGGGTTGCAAAATCCTCAGGCTGTTGTAGTGGCACAGAATGTGTCCCTGTTGCGTGACCTAGGAGGCACATACAATGCACGTCAACCAAGTGAGATGTTTATATTTGACCCAAGATACATCTTTGAATTCAGCGATGAGCTGGCTGTAACTAAATTCTCCATTAGGCCTAAATAAGGTTATGCATAAACGTGCGGTTGGCAGTTTTGCAGAAGCTAAAGCTGCTGAATTTCTGATGCAAAAAGGATTCGAAATTGTTGAGCAGAACTTCCACGCGCGTTGGTCAGAAATAGACATAATTGCGCGAGACAAAGAGAGTGGGGAGATTGTGTTTTGTGAGGTGAAAAGTGTGAGGGCAGAGCGTGCGGAAGAGATTTACCTTACTTTAAGTGATCAAAAACGAAAGCGTTTAGAAATTGCTGTTCAGCGTTGGTTGTTCACAAATCATAAACAAGAAGCTAAGCATAGATTAGATTTCATTGGCATAGTCTGGGATGAAAACTCGCAAGTTCTTGATATCAAACACTTTGAACATATTTAAAAGTAGAGCATCGAGGATATTGGCTTTTTGCATAATATTCTTGGTGCTTGTGTTTGTGGGTTTAGTGATTATCTTGGCGTTAGCGGAAGACAAGGTGAAATCTGTGCAACTGACGCCGGCCACCAGCGCCGACCTGCGGCTTGTCAGCAAGCGCTGGTGGCCGGCTGAGGTAGGTTTTCGAGATACGAGCTTGGAGTTGTCGTTTACCGAGACTCAACTGTCTGTGAGTTCAAACATTGAGATTGATTTGGTTAATCCGCCTACTGGGTGGAAATTACAGAAAATTGGGAACGAGGGTGGTCGCTACTATTACGTGATTCTGGTTACAAATGTCCCTACGCGAGTTACGGAGTATGTGATTAAGTTCCTTGATAGTAGGGGTAATTTGATTTATCGTGAGGTTATTATCAACCCTCAGGGAGCGTTGGTAGCCTTGCCTAGCTGGGCGGATTCCAAGTACTTGTCTTCGGGGGATGATTTACTAGTTCAAGTGAATAGAGAGTTTAAACTACCGCAAGATTATGTCCCTCAAGATTTATTAATTTTGTCTGATTTAGGTATACGCACTTGGTTTCCGACTCAGCTCAGACAAGAGGCCGCCTTGGAGTTGCAGAAGATGACGCAGGCCATCCAGGCGGCCGGTCTTGATTATCTGATCACATCTGGATATCGGTCATTTGCAGACCAGTTGCGGATTTACAATGAGAAAGTGAGTGCTTTTGGAAGTACTGATGTGGCAGATAGGATCAGTTCTCGTCCAGGATATAGTGAGCACCAATTAGGTACAACTATTGATATTGTAACCAGTGAAAATGGCTACTCTACAGGGGCTTTTGAGCTGACTCGGTTGAGTAATTGGCTCAAAGAACATGCACATGAATACGGTTTCGTGATGTCTTACAATTCCCAATCAGGCGAAGCCTCTGGATTTATCTATGAACCCTGGCACTATCGCTATATCGGCGGCGCTAGCGCCGCCGAGTTCATAAAGTCCGGGTTAACACTTGATGCGTGGTTAAAAGCGAGAAAATAGTTTGACTAAACGGAACGTCGGTCGCTATACTTGCCCCAATATTATAAGTATATATAGATACATGGCATTACAACCGGGAAACCAAAGAGAAGCTGAATTTTTTATGATTGCTGCAGAGTCTGGGGATGATGCAGCTCTAGCAGTTGAGATCTTGAGACATCTAAATGCTTCTGGAGTTGGTGAGTGGCAAAGTATATTATCTAATCCAATCTATACAGAGGCAATATCTAGAAATGTTGGAGGACTGATAACTACAATTTTAAGACTTCTTGAAAGAGAGCTCAAAAGTAAAAAAGTAGATATTAGTTTCTCAATTTATAGAATTCCGATTGCCACTCTCACCTTAAATGATAATGAAAACACGGTTTTCAAAATAAAGGAAGGGTTAATGAGCCATGTAGAGAGTGATCCCGATAGTCCAGTGACCCTTGCAAAAGAAGAGAAAACAGTAGTAGGTATTAATGAGACTTATAAAAGCGCTATGGAAATGATGATTCAGCAAATGTTCGTTTATTTACATATGTTAAGGGGTAAGTATCCTCAACTTACGTTAGACCTTGAAGTCAGAGTAGGTGCGGGTGAGGTTTAGAGGTCGACTTAGTCTCCGTGTATAATATCGCATGGTCGATATTGAACTTAAGAGTTTGCCTTACTTTCGTGAGTTTTTGTTGAATCTGGAGAATAATAACTACTCCAAAGAGACGGTAGACAATTATGCTAGGGATTTGGAGATATTTGCGGCTTTTTTGGATTATCACCGACTCGACTTTGCCAAGATAGATAAGCTAAGTATCAGCGAATACAAAGGGTTCTTGCGCAACCAAAATTACATCCCCATTCTGCGTAAATTCAAGCAAGGGCAAGAGGTCTCTGAAGATGATGAAAAGAAAAGTCGCGAGATTTCACCAAAGAAAGCTGCCATGTATCAGGGAAATCTCGCGAGTAGAAGCGTAAACAGGATGCTGTCCGCATTGCGTTCATACCTCAACTTTTTGGTAGATATAGATGAAACTGTTCCCATTCCCCCTTCAGCGATTAAACTTATCAAAGCGGAGAAGAAAGAGAAACAGGTCGCGGATTTGAACGAGCTCATCAAACTGATCGAATGCCCAATGGAATACGAGAAAGACCCGCTCGTGCAAATCCGCAATAGGGCAATTTTAGAGTTGATCTTCGCTACTGGGATGCGTATCTCGGAGGTCGTAAACCTAAACCGTGACCAAATCCGCATTCAGCAAGGTAAAATCGTAGACGACCGCATCTATATCCAAGGTAAAGGGAAAAAACAACGCTTTGTATACCTAACCCCGAGAGCAATAAATTTTCTAGAAGAGTATCTGGCCAAGCGCGACGACGACTATCCGGCGATTTTTGTGCCTACCAAAGGAACTCGTAAGGCAACAGAAAATCCCTATGTAGTAAGGTTGTCTCAGAATTACATCCAAATGAAAATCGCCGAATACCGCAGGCGGCTGGGGATAATCGTTCCTACCAGCGCACACAGCCTGCGCCACGGATTTGCAACATACCTCGCTGAGGAGGGCGCTAGCCCAGCCGCCATCCAGCGCCTACTTGGACACGAATCGCTTCAGACAACAACCCGTTACGTCCATGCCAGCGACCGTTTCGCCGAAGATGCCCACCGCAAATTCCATCCTTTGGCAGATGAAACACCGCAAGTTCCCCAAAACTTGTAACCCACAGTTAGCAGTGATATACTTAAAGTGCCAATGTACGAACTCAAACAAATAATCGAACAACTCAAAAAGCTTCCATTCATTTCACCCAAGTACTGTGACAACTGTGGTGCGAAACATTCAGAGGAAGACTTTAGATTTCTAGGCAACAACGAAGGGAACTTCTTGTTTCAAATCCAGTGCAAAGCGTGCAATTTAAATTACATGATGCGTGTAAATCCATCCATGTCTGGCCTAGCTGCACAAAAGCTTGAAGTAATGAACCTAGACTTACAACCAGAAGAGTTCAAAAAATTTGCGGGCAAACCCAAAGTAGACAAAGAGGAAGCGCTAAAAGTCTATACAGACATGCGCAAAGTGAAAACGATAGAAGACTTCTTGAAGCTAGTTTCTCCTTCAGACTAAACGAATCTGAGTACTATTCGACTTAAGTTCCTCTGGTACATCAAATTCATCTGCCGCAGTAGCGATAAATTGGTGCCCACACTCGAGTAAGTAATGTGCAGTTTTCTGTCTGTGTGTGCTGTCCAATTCAGACATTAAGTCGTCGATAAGCAATGTGGCGCCTTGATCTGTTTTCGCCTTCAAACTATCGGCTTGGGCCAACTTCCAGATCAAGGCGCCCAGGCGTTGCTCACCCCTAGAACCCAAATATCTAAGCGGCTTGGCATTCATCAGTAGATCATAATCATCTTTATGCGGGCCATACAAAGTCTGGCCCGCAGCAATCTCCTTTTGCTCATTTTGAAACAACTGCCGCTCGATTTGCTTTGCGTAGTCACCTTTTTCTAGATGAAAATGATGATATACGATCTCAAATTTCACGTCGGTATGCTTGTATATGCTCTGAGCTTTGGCAGATACGTGTTCACGCGCATGTTCAAAAAATAGCTCTCGCGTACCCACAAGCTGGATCGCAGTTTTAGCCAGCTCAGCACTCCAGAATCTCAATTCAAAAGGGTCAACATTTCCTTCACGGATCTGTTTGAGGAGAGCATTTCGATTATGCAGCACTTTGTAATAATGCTTATGAATAGAGGCATATCCGAGATCCCAGATCTTGAGGAAATCATCTAGGTCTTGGCGCCGCATAGCGGGATCCTCACTAACCAAGCTCACGCTATGCGGCGCAAACAATACAACTGGTAAGGCTTTATGCAAAGATTTATACGTTACCCGCTTCCCATCAATCTGATGTTGTTTGGATAAGCTGTTACTTGTGAGAGTGATGACAGTAGAAATTTCCTCTTTCTCGGTTGCGATTTCTACTTTGGCAAAACTATCTTCGTCTCCGATTACTTCAGCAAGTGTATCGTAGGGGCGAAATGACCGACCCAAGGCGGATAAATAAATAGCTTCCAAAAAATTACTCTTGCCACTCGCGTTTGGGGCAATGATCAGATTTGCACCTGAGATCAACGTCTTGAGTTGTCCCAAGTTACGATAGTTGTATAGGCTGACAGAATCTATCAAATGATTTATTTAGCTTTTTTTACTTTCGCGACTTCTTTCAACTTATCCAGAGCGCGTCTTTGAATCAGGACAGATGTGATATATCTTCTGCCCGCAGGGGAGTCATATTCTGCTTTCATCTGAGGATCCGAGATGCTGTTTAGCTCCTTCTCGATATCTTCGGGGGTTGGCATTACTTTGTAGTGTCTCACAATTTCTGTCATCAACAGCTCCTGCTGTATCTGTTTCTTCGCGGCTTCTTTCTTTTCGTCTTTCAACGAATCTCGGCTTTTGCCTTGTGCTTTGAGGAATTCATCAGGATCCATACCAAGATCTTCGATCTTGTGGATGTAGTCATGTACTTGTCTTTCAACAGTGTCCTCCACAAGTACCTCTGGAACTGGGATTGTAGACTGTTCAACAGCCGCTTCAATTAGTTTCTCTAGAGCTACATTATCTGCTTGGCTCTGCTTCATATCTTGAAGACGCTTTTCGATGTGTTTGCGCAATTCAGCGACAGTACTTACTCCTTCCATCTTCAGCCCGGCAACCATTTCTTCTGACACATCTTCAATCTTTACTTTTTCTTTTGCGTCTTTGGCAGTAAACAAGTTTTGGATTACTTCATCGATTTCTTTTTCTTCCACCTTTACCAATTCTGTCCCGAAGCTTAGCTTGCTGAAATCACCTAGTTTGATCTCTGGGTAGTTTGTAAATTCAAAAGTGAATTCGATCTCGGTATCACTGGCCTTAGTTAGGTCGTAATCTAGTTGAGTCAAAGGATTCAGTCCTTCAGTATCAATGATTTCAGCTGCTGTATTGCTGAGGAGTTTCTTGACTGTTGCCGAAAAAAGCTCGTTGGCAATTTTAGACTCTACCTGGGCGCGCGGAGCTTTCCCGGGTCTGAAACCTGGTAGCTTCACATCCTTTGCGAGTTCAGTGTAAGCCATATCTTTGTACCTGTCGTACTCGGCCTTGGTAGATTTAACTACAACTTTTATCTTACTATCTGCCTGGGTAGTGACTTGGTAAGTATATGGTTTACTCATGTTTTAGTCTGTAAATTAATCAAAATACTGGGCGTCTTTTTCTTCGGGTTCGAAGTCTGAGTCTTGGAGGAACTCGTCATCTGTATCGAGGTTTTGTTCTGGGTCTGCTTCTTCATCTGTTGGCTCCATATTCTTTTTGATTTTCTTAGCCAAAGCAGACTTATCGTCAAGCTCTTCATATTCAGATAGGTTCACCTCTTTCTCCTCGGTTTCATCGGTGGTGTTCATATCGATATTATCGAGGTTGCCGATTTCATAGCCAGTGACTATATCGGGTGCTGAACCAGCAGCCGACTCTTCGACAATCGTTTGATTATCCTCGTCTGTTACCTTCTTTGTAGATCTTCTTGCCATATAGGTAAATATTAAAAAGTCAAGGCACATTACGCTAAGCGCCCGAAATTGTCAACAATTATAACAGACTTATTCTACAAAGCGATTTTGTGTATACTAACTGCTACAATATATGTAGGTAATTTTTATAGAAAAATGACGCTAAAAATCACGCTAAGGGCTTTAATACTAATGTTTTTGCTGGCTTTGGTCATCGGTGTGGCGGTGTTTGTGTTGAATAAACGGGAATTGGATAGAATTAGCTCTCCAAGGATCCAAATTAATGCCCAACAGGTGCTGGATACCAAAGATGTCCCTTTTGGCCAGATAGTTGAGATTACGGGTACCCTGGACTTGTTAAATGCTGTTTCTATGGAAGATAAAGATTCAGGGGATGTAACGAAGTATTATGTGCCGTTCAAAGAATACGGTACAAATTATGTGGTCGAGATCCCCAAAACCAAATTACGCAGTGATATTCAAACTTTCACAGGTATAGCCACAGGTTTGACCCAGACTGAGCACGATACACGCATTCGAAACAGGCTTAATCGCCCTGTAGAATTAACAGATCAAGACCGGGTGGACTTGGATTCGGAAACAATCCAAATCCTGACAGATCAAACTACAAACGAATTCACATCAAAGACGATTCTGATTAGAGATGGCAATGTCCCAACAGTAAATGATGTGTATGCCTCAATGTTGTTCTGGGGAAGTCTGGCTTTCTTGAGTATTGCTACAGTTTTCCGTAATATAATATTCCGATAAGTTTTTTGCACTTTTCTAAATGTCGGGCCAAATAAAACTGGACAAAAAGATTAAGGTTAAGAAAGCTAGGCGTGTCTGGAAAGGACGTCGTCCTTTGTATTTGTTGGCGTTTGTCTTCATCATTGCTGCTTTGGTAGTGTTGGCTGCGGGAACCTACTTTATTCTCATCCCTGCTCAGAAAGTATCGACTGCTGTACAAAATATTGCTGGTACTGCCGATCGTATGCGAACAGACTTCGACAAGCGTGACCTCAGTAGACTAGATGAATATGTGAATGAGATAAAAACGCAGTTAGATATCGTGAACGCCGAAGTTACCAAATACGACTTTTTACAGGAAGTTGACTTAACAAAAGGGTATTACAACAATTTGCAAGTACTAAGGCGGCTTTCGGATAAAAGCCAGGTGCTGATAACTGATATCCTGCCTGACCTCAAGGTGGTACTCAAAGCTATCGGATATCAGGTAGAGCCTACAGATGTTCCAGTGGAGGGGGAAGTAACAGGGGACGAAGAGCAGCTTTCTGGAATTATTGCTGAGTTGCCTCGTTTTGTTGAATTGTACGATCAAGTAGAGATTCAATTGACGGAGCTGATTGAGATATTTAATGAGCTAGATACTAACTACATCCCATCTATAGGTACTGGTGGGCTGAAATCGAAGGTGGTGACTGCCCAAAAAGTCACTCGCGAGTTTCCTGCGATTTCAGCCCAGCTAAAACAAACTCTCAGCATTCTGCCAGCTCTATTAGGTTCACAGGAACCTGCTGATTACTTGGTGATTTACCAGAATGAGAAAGAAATGCGTGCATCGGGTGGGCTCTTGTCTGCTTATGGTCATTTCCAGATAGACAAAGGTGAACTTGGCGACGATATTTCTGCCACAGATATGTGGGACCTCGAGGGGTATGTGTCTTGGACATTAGGGATTGACGTTGGATACCGCAATATTTATGGTCAGAATGCGCTGATGAACTTTGGGTGTGGATCTACTTACCTGCGCGCGCAGGATTCAGGTATCTATCCCGATTTGTACTGGACAATGGATACATTCAAAGATTATTACTATTGGGCAAACAGGTACAATCCAAAGAAGTATCCGGCTTACGATCATATAGTGATATTAAATACTTTCTTTGCTAGTGATGTGATATCTCTAGTAGAACCTCTAGAAGTTGATGGGAAGGTAATAACATCAGAGAACGCTGCAAAAGAGATATTTGCAGAGACTTCTTCTCAGCCACTAGACCCTGCTATCAGAAAAGAGTTTATCGGGAGGGTGGCTACAGCCTTGAAAGAGAAGTTCAATCAGCTTTCGGCTGCTGACTTCCCACGCGTGGTACAAACTTTGATTCGGAGTATGCAGGCAAAAAATATTGCATTCTATTCAACTAAGCCTGAGGTGCAGGCGTATTTTGATGAGTTGGGCTTGAGTGGACGAATAGAAAAGAATTTTGCTGGTGATTATTTCCATCTGAATGAGGCACAGAACTGTTCGCTGAAATCTAACTTCTACGTGTACGATACTGTTACTCAAAATATTACGATTAATGATTCTGGAGATATCCGTAAAGATGTGAGAGTGGAGTGGGTGAACGAGAAAGTCTATGATCCGAACGAGCCTTTTATCATCTCAAACTCAGCGTTCTTTAGATACAGAGCCTGGGTTCGGCTGTTTATGCCCAAAGGTGCCAAAGTGATAAATACCGATGGATACGAAAAGTCTCGTTATTTCTATTGGCCAGTAGAGTATTTTGATACAAAAATGCAGAAGCAGATATCAGATAATGTAATCTACTTTGATCATCGCCGATTGACTGAGGCTGATCCGATTCGCAGGCATGATCTGAACGTGAGCTATTCCTTGCCCGCAGAACTGAACTACAACACCGCTCAGGGCTACAAACTCCTACTGCAGAAACATCCAGGCAAGAAAGATGAACTATACGTAATAAACGTAAATCATGCTGGTGCAAATACTTCTGTAGAGTTCAGGCTTGACCGGGACAAAATCCTTACATACAAAGACGGGGTTATCAGTGTAACTGATTTTGATAAACGTCTGGACGACTATTACGACTTGATGGAAGGTTTCAAGTCGCAATAGTCTCCTTTCTGCTATTTCTTATGCCTTAAAGACTGCCAGCTGTCTACGACTAGCTTGAGATTGGCTCTCGGTTCGCCATCTTTACTCAAGTAGGCTGCAACCTCTGGACGCCCTTCAGCCCACACCAAGTCTCCTTTCTTGATACGGTTTTCCACAATTTTTGCTCGGTCAACCCCAAAGCAGACGAGGTCATAGAAGGTGGTCGCCTCTTCTTGCTCTGCAGCTTCTTTCTTGCCTTTCTCCTTAGATTCTTTGTGGGGAAGTGGTCGATTTACGGCGATAGTAAAGACGGCAAATTGATTGCCCGCTTTGGGTTCAATCAGCTCTGCATCGCGGGTAGCGCGACCTAAAAGGGTAAGTTTCTGTATATCCATGATTGGATAATAAAAAATAAGATGCAGAAACTTTAACCTGGAGTTCTTAAATATTTCTTAACTCAGCTAGGATCGTATTTACTGGCAAAGGTATCGCGCACTATTGTCAGAAGCTCCTCCTCTGGGACTCCGAGCTCTGAGACACCTGTTTTGATGTAGTTGCGGTCGATTTTGGCGGCGAAGTTTAGCTCTTTATTCAGTTTTTTCTGAACCGAGCTGATTTTCATATCTTTGTAGTTACCTACCATTTTCATATAGGCATAGAATAGTCCTGAAAGTTCGTCCAAAGCCAGCAGGGCTTTTTGCATTTTGGTTTCTCTGGGAAATCCAAGGTCTCCGTGGCCTTTGATTGCTCCGATTACTTCATCGTCTACTCCGAGTTCATTTTGTAATTGGTCGTATCGGCCTGGGTGCTCAGTCGGCCACTGATCGAAATCCCAATCGTGGATCAGTCCTGTGATGTACCATTTGTCTGCATCTTCATTCAAATGTTTTGCAACTGCTTCCATGACTGCAGCTACCATCTCAGAATGGTGCAATAGATAGTCTGTGGAAACATATTTATGTAAGAATTCTGAGGCTTGTTCGCGGGTTGTTTCCATTGTAGATTGTTGAGAAATTAAAGGTGCAGACATCTTTTTAGGTTCCATTTCTAATGTTTCTGCAGTTTTTTCTTCGCGCTCGAAGTTGATCTGAGGGTAGATTTTCTTTGTGAGGTTATCTATCTCTGATTTCAGTTGCGGGAAGGGGGTACCTTCTTTGGCGGTTACGTTTTCGAAGAACCAGAATACGCGCTCGGAGAGTCCGAAGCCGCAGGCGGGCGGCATGCCGTATTCCAACATTTCGACGAAGTCGATGTCTAGCATTTGTGCTTCGGCATCGCCGCCCTCACGTAGTTTTTCTTGTTCTAAGAATCTTTCCAATTGATCAACTGGGTCATTTAACTCGGAGTAGGCGTTGGCTAGTTCGCTTCCAGCGATAATTGGGTGGAAACGGTCTGTTAGGCTCGGGTTTTCAACGTTTGTTTTGGCCAGCGGGGAGAACTCTTTTGGAATTCCAACCAAGAAAGCTGGCCCAGGAAGCGTTTTGCGGATGAGCTTCCAGAGGTTGTCTACAACACGGTTGCGATTTACATCGTCGCCCAGGTCTACGCCGTTTTTCTTTAGAATTTCGTTCATTTTGTTTACATCTTCTGTAAGCACATCTACACCAAAACGCTCTTTGATGATCTCTAAGTATTGGATCTCTTGCCACTCTTGGCTCAGATCTACCTCAAAGCCTTTCATTTGGAACTTCTGAGTTCCATAAACTTGTTGCATCACATATCTAAACATTTCTTTGGTCAATTCCATGCCTTGCTTGGCGTCGGCGTATGCCCAGTACCATTCCATGGCAATGTGCTCTGGCAGGTGCTCATCGCTGAAGCCTTCGTTACGGAAACGTACACCGATGTCGTACACTTTGTCGAAGCCTGCGCCGAGAAGTCTTTTGAGTGGCAATTCGTGAGAAATACGGAGGTAGAAATCTTGGTCCAATGCATCGTAATGGGTGACAAATGGTTTGGCATCTGCACCTCCGGTGACGTGTTCAAGAACTGGGATATTTATCTCTACAAATCCTTTGGAATTCATAAATTCGCGTACAGCTTGCCAGAATTTTGAGCGGCGCCTGAAGCGTTCGCGCACTTCTGGATGTAACGTCATGTCTAGGTAACGGCGGCGGAAACGATCTTCTTTGTCTTCCAACTCTGTTGGAAGTGGTCGGATGGATTTGCTTAATATCTGGGTCGTTTCCGCCAAGATAGAGGTCTGACCACTTTGAGTTTTGGTAACTTTTCCGGTGGCTTGGATGTGATCGCCGATGTCAATTAGGCCTAGGTCGTCCCATCCCAAAGTTTGGTTTTTGATGTCTGTTGGTTTGATGGTGTCGTGCTTGATATAGATTTGAACGGTACCAGTTTCATCAGCAAGGTCAAGGAATATTAGCTTTCCGTGAGAGCGGAGGTTCATCACGCGACCGGCCACGGTCGCGTCAGAGTTTTCTAGTTCATTGAATTTCTCTTCTATTTGTTGCGCGAAATGGGTGCGTGCTCCTCGCGATGGGTAGGGATCAATCCCCATTTCGCGCAGCTTTTGCACTTTTTGGAGTCTCAATTCTCTTTGTCCTATCAATGAGGAATCTGTGTTTTCGGCGACTACTTTTGACATGTGGCAATTATACGCAATAGAAAAGCCTTTGGGAAGTTGCTATGCTTATGTATGCAGGATTTAGAAATATTAGCTCGATTATTATTGGCGATCGGTTTTGGTGCAATCCTCGGTCTGGAAACCGAAACGCGGACTTCTTCGATCGCTAAGCAGACAAACCAAACTCCGGAGGCGCTTCAAAATTTGAAGCTTGGAGGCGTGAGGACGTATACATTGTTATCTCTCTTTGGCGCGTTGGGTGGGTTACTTTTTTACAGTGGTCAGGCGGCTTTTGGATACTTGATATTTGGAGCCGTGATTGGCCTTATTTTGTTGGCTTACTTTTTGAATGTGTATTATCGGCGAAGTTTTGGTATTACTACTGAAATTGCGATCATGATTGTGACGATTGTGGGGTTCTTGGCGACTTCAGGGTTAATTTCGTTGCAGATCTTGGTGGTGATTGTGGTCATTCTAACTTTTGTACTTTCACAAAAGGAGGGGATTGCTTACTTCGTAAATAAGATTGCACATGAAGAATTGATTGATGTGGTGAAGTTTACGATTGTGGCACTGGTGATTTTGCCTTTCTTACCGAATAAAGAGGTTTACCTGGGGGAATTAGATTTTGTGCGGGCGTTGATTAGCTCTGGGAATTTGACGGCTTCGGTGGGGGAGATTAGTTTGATCAACCCTTTCAGGTTGTGGCAGTATGTGGTTTTAATTTCTGGGTTTAGTTTGTTGGGCTACTTTGCTAGCAAGGCTTTGGGGCAGCGTCGTGGTTTGCTTTTGACTGGTGTGGTGGGGGGCTTTGTATCTTCAACTTCGGTGATTGTGTCTTTTGCGGCTAAATCGCGTGAGGTGGTGGGGGAGTTATTGGCGAGAAGTTTGGCTGGAGGAGCCTTGCTGGCCCATGCGATTAGTTTTCTTCAGGTTAGTGTGATTTCTTTGTCTGTGAGTCTGGTATTTTTCAATCAGAT
This sequence comes from Candidatus Doudnabacteria bacterium, assembly GCA_016788825.1. Taxonomy (GTDB): domain Bacteria; phylum Patescibacteriota; class Dojkabacteria; order J137; family JAEUSD01; genus JAEUSD01. The sequence continues at coordinate 18,207 of JAEUSD010000015.1, forward strand.
TATTCCGTTGGCTGTGACTATGGCTGGGGTGTCTTTGTTCATTGGGGCTTTGCTGGTTTTTGCAGCTAGTGGGTCTGATGAAGATTTTACACTGACTCATAAGCCTTTCTCATTGTCGCTCGCGTTGAAATTCGCGGTGTTTTTAACTGTAGTGAAATTGGTTGTCCAGTTGGCAAACCTCTATCTGCCGGACACGGCATTCATTCTGGTCACAGCACTATCCGGCTTCGCCGGAATTGATGTAGCGGCGATTGCATTGGGGGAAATAGTCTCAAGGGGAGATATATCTCTGACAGTCACGCTCACTACGTTCGCTGCTGTAAATTACGTAAACTTCGCTGCCAAAAGCTTCTATGCCTACTGGCAAGGCACCAAAGACTACGCAAAAAGCATTATCCTCGGCATGCTCCTCAGTGCCATCGCGACAGGAGTTGTGCTAGTAGTGTTGGTGGGTTAGGACTCTATCTTCCTAGCTTCGATAGTGGGATCAATACCGATTAACCTTAAGCCTAAGATGAAAATCTGATGCCGATTCAGTTCTAACTGAACTTGTTTGTTAAAGATAAGTTCTGGGTCTTGCGTCAGAACACCTGCTGTATTGATAGCTCGAGAGACTGTTGTTCTTAATGTCTGGACAACTTCCCCTGAAACTACACCGCTCTCGCCCGTCTGGGTTTTCAATTTAGAAATAGCTGGACCAAATCTACTAGGTACTGTGTCTAGGGCGTCTGTGGAAACTTTTATGTAGTTGATCACTCTTGCTATGTCGCCTGTGGATATAATGTATAGAATTACTGCAAGTGTTGTTGTGTCACCGTCTTCTTGAGAAAGGCACTCTAACCAAAGAGCATCTCCACAGGTAGAGAGAATACTAGTAGCTTCCTCATCAGACCCAAACCTTGAGTCATTTATGAATGTGAATATGAGACTTATCAATTCTTTTTTTTCAAGAAGGGACTTGGCTGTAAAGTCTGAATGAGGATCAGTGGAATCAAGGTTAAGTTGATTAGTTTGAAGTTTTGACAAGCCTTTATCCACATGTTCTTGCCAATCGAGGGGCCTGTTGCTCGTAGCAGTGAAAGCTTCTAGACTATATTGGGTGGACATATTGTATATTATTAATCTATACCAGCATATTTCCTAGATATACTTTCTGTCAAGTAATCAGTATATATTTGTTATGTCCTAGTTGCTTCGCTGTAAGTAATTATAAGGCTTTTCCGGTATAATCCATTATGCAAATTTCAACGTTACACGGGAGTATCCCAACACCAACCTTTATGCCCGATGCCACCTATGGGGCGGTCAAGGCCGTGAGCTTTCCAGATGTAGCCAAGTCGGGGATAACTGAGATCGTGACTACAACGTTGCATTTGGAACAGAAACTGGGAAGTGAATATGTGAAAAAGCAGGGCGGTCTGCATAAATTTTTTGGATGGGACCGCCCGATACTGACGGATAGTGGAGGGTTTCAAGTGTTTTCACTCATCCATCGCAATCCAAATAAGTTTAATAAGATCAGTGATGCTGGAGCTAGTTTCTTAGACCCTGCCACGGGAAAGTACAGTTTGTTGACACCAGAAACGTCAATGATAATCCAAAACAATCTAGGATCAGACATTCAAGTAGTTTTGGATGAGCCTGTGGTACATGACGGCGCGCTAAGCCAAGGGCGCGAAGCCGTAGAGCGCACCACTGCGTGGGCGAAGCGCGCCAAAGACAAATTCCTGGCGCTGCATAACCTCACCTCCGCAGATTTTGACAACCCCAAAGTGCAGCGCCCCCTTCTCGTGGCAGTCATCCAAGGCGGAAACAACTTTGAACTTCGCAAACAAAGCGCGGACAGCCTGCAAGAAATAGGCTTCGACATCTACGGATTCGGTGGTCTCCCGCTACATAATTCAAAATCTTGGAAAAACAACGCACCCACAGGATTTCACCATGAGCTATTGCATTATGTAGGCTCTCTAGTTCACGGGGATAAACCCAAATACGGACTAGGAATAGGAACCCCAGATGACCTAGAATACTGCATCAAGTTAGGCTGGCACATCTTCGATACCGTTCTCCCTACACGCAACGCACGTCACGGTCATCTGTACGTATCTTCAGGCCAAGGAGATGCTCCGTACACCAATTACGACCTCCTACACATCAAAACTCAACGCTATGCAGACGATCAAAACCCAGTTGACTCAACCTGTGGCTGTGAATGTTGTACTACAGTTTCGCGCGCATATCTGAGACACCTCATCCGAATCAACGAATCAACCGGCCACAGACTCGCCAGCATCCATAATTTGCGATTCTACGCCCGTCTGATCGAACGTTTCAGGAGCTAGTGCCTTCTGTGCCGCCTGGAGTGAGATGTGCGCACATTTCAGCCTTGAGGAGCTTAATTCAATTCCCAGTAATTCCAACATATACTCTGGCTGCATGTTTTCAACCTCTTTTACACTCTTTCCCACCAATTCATCCGTCAGCTTCGATGCGCTGGCGATACTGATCACACAACCCTCAGCCTCAAAACCTGCCTTAATAATCCTCTCACTTTCGACCACCAAGTAGACAGTAACTTTGTCCCCACAACTCAAATTCTCCACAGTAAACCTATGAGTTGCTCCCACCAGCACACCCTGATTATGCGGATGGTGGTAGTGATCAAGAATATCTTGCTGGTAAATGTTCATTTGCTATAAATCCGATTTGTATAAACTTCGAAATAGTGTTGGATTTTAGCAGTTTCATCCTGTCCCAGTCGTGCATCGCTTACTTCTGAAGACTGTCTACCATTCAACAAACCGTCGACCACATATTCAATATCTGCCAAGGCTACATCCGGCAACTGCGAATGAATGTAGTTTGCGATTAGTCCACGCTCCAACCGCTGCGAGATACTCGGAAGGTAAAAAAGCATAAAATTCGAATAAATAGCCCACAAAGCCAATACAAGTAGTCCTTTATTCGTCTGTAAAAACACAAACAATAGAGAACTTATACAGAGTACAATGGCGATACCTAAGTTCAACCAGTTTGTTTTGCCCTGCGAGTTCAAATGCCGTTCGGCACTACTCAGACTCTGTGGGTTAGGCAAGTTAGTTGTAAACAACAAGTACAAACCCGCACCAAAGAATATGAATGCGTAAACATATTGTAGTGGCTCTACAAACAAGCTAATTAGCCCAAACGGAAGTGTAAAAAAGAATAACCGCAGAAACATGCTAAACGGGCCAGAAAATGAGCTAATTGACAACTGTACAAGCTTTACATATCCTGTTATATATGCGCTTATTCGGTGACGGGTACTCATTCTTCCATAAACTTAAAAAAGTAGATAAACGCTCAATTGCGGTAGGTTTCAGTATCTTAAGTCTAATAGTTGCTGTTGCTTTCGTAAATAGCTTCGACATCTATCAGCTTTTCACCTTAGCCGGCGGAAACACATACGAAGCTGTAATGTACCCCTCTGCCAAACAAGACATCGTCAACCAAGACGGCACAAACGTCACAATCGGGACAGACACTTCATGGATCGGCACAGGGGAGAACCTCGACAATTCTTATCTCGGCATTCGTTTCACGAATGCCTCGATCACCAGCCTGCCCGCTGGCGCTACTTTCTTGTCGGCAGCGCTAGAAGTCTGCTCGCCTGACGACCAATGGCTGCCGACGGACTTCGAGCTAGCTTTGGAAAAAACAACTCTGGCATCCCCTTACTCACTTACAAATACCCCGAGCAAACGCACATTGACCTCAGCAAAGATCAAAGACACCTCAAACGTAAAGTGGGAAAAAGGCAAGTGCTATCGCTACGATGTCACAAACTCTATCATCGACTTGATAAAGAACGTTAAACTACCACTAAACGTGAACGTGATCGTCAAAGGTACAAGCAAAACGCAGTGGGCCAGAAAGTACATAAGTACAAGCTTTCAAGATAAGTCCAAACTTCCTAAGTTGATAGTAAAGTTGCAAATAAGTGGGGCCACGCCTCCGCCACCGCCCCCAACACCACCTGCGGAGCCGCCTGCGCCACCACCTCCGCCAACACCACCACCGGCTCCGCCACCAGTGCCGACATTCTATGTTGCTCCCACCGGTAACGATGGAAATGACGGCGGAATTGCCAATCCCATGAAGACAATTCAAGCCGCCGTCAACAAAGTAAAAACGTTGCCAGCCGCAGAGTACTACAATATTAAGCTCCAGCCGGGAACTTATAGAGAAGCGGTAGTCATAGATAGCCTAAATAACATTTCTAAACAACTGGAAATTTCAGCAGTTCAACCTGGTAGCGTAAGTGTACTGGGATCAGAGAACTACAGCTCAGGTTGGAAGAAAGGCAACAACGGACTGCCCTTTCCTAACGCAGCATTAGCCCAGATCTATTACATAGATGTATCCACTCTCAAAGCTGATCCAGAATTGATCCACTGGGAAAGGTCAGATGGTTCAATCACCAGGCTTCCCCAGGCTCATGAGCCAGACATCGACATCTTCGCCTCCACAAGCAATTCAGACCCACGTTGGCAGGCGAGTGGGAAAGCCAGTTCAAACTCATACAACACTCTGATCGACACCGCAGATGATCCTGCCCCAGTTCCATCCGGAAATCTAACAAATGTAAACGGTTTTACTGAACCATTCCTCTCCGGGGCGAGATTGGTAGTCAAAGATGGACACTCGGGCCATGATGAGTTTGCAGCAATTATCACGGAACACAATACAGCAAATGGCTACATCAAAGTGGATAGAAACCTAAACTATTTCTCCGGCAGTCCTTTGGTAACAGACAAAAGCAAGTTTTTTGTAGAAGGAAAGCCACAGCTGCTGGACCAACCAGGTGAGTGGTACTATGACCCTGTGGCAAAGCTTCTATACTTGTGGCCGCTTGACCCAAACAACATCTCAATCGAAGTCTCTGTGCGCAGTAACGCATTCAAAATCAGTAACTCCAGCAACATTACCATCCGTGACTTAACTTTGAAGTACACCAATTACCTATTTGGGCGTAGCTATGGTGACGATGGAGCCGTCTACATTGGAAATACCTCCCAACAGAGCAGTCAGAATATTAAGTTAGATAGTTTGAAGATCTTGCGCAATGGGATTGGAGTGAGAATTAATCAGGATACGGGACTCAACAATCTAACCAAAAACGTTTACTTAACCAACTCACAGTTGATTTATAGCGACGGTTTTGGATTGGTCGCCTTCCAGTGGCCATACAAAGATAGCGTGGAAAATTATGTCCCTGGGGTGCGTGGTCTATACATTGAGAATAATGAATTTGGATTTAACTCTTACCGTCCTGCCAGTCACATGTTGTGGATCCAGCATATCCAGAATATTGTTTTCAGTAATAACTACGTGCACCACAGTGCCCATAATGGAGTAGAAATTCAAGGCGGATATGAAACAAACTTGCTCGCGGCCAACAATTACTTTGCAGATAATTGTCTCAATGGCTCCGACTGCGGAGCATTCAAAGTCTGGGCCGCTCGCGCCACCATGCGCAACGTTTTGATCATGAACAATATCGCAGTGCGTACAAATGGTTGTAGCTTTGCTAGCAAACAAACTAATCGGTGGAATAGTAGCGGTGGTAAGGGGTGTGGTGGATTTGGCTTCTACTCTGATATTGTCCGCAGTTTCCAACCAGGTGAACTTGGGGTGATCTACTACAAGAATGTTTCGGCGTACAACACTTCAGCGGGACTGCATTTGACTCGTAGTCAAGAGCAGGGTGTATTCGACAACATGTTCATAGATAACCCTTATGGGATACAGATTACAACTGGAACAGCTACGAACGAAAGAAACAGAAGCAGCAAGTTTCAATTTAATTCATTCTCTCGAACTTCCACCTCTGATGAGTATGCGGACTATGGAATTTTGTTCCCCTATGCAGACTCCACGGACCTGAACAGGGTATTGGTGGATAACAACAACTACAACTTGTCCGGCAAGAAAGGTTATGCAGTAGGTATCCGCGCAACGAGCACGTATACAATCCAAAGCTTGCCTTCCGTCGTGAACGTGAGAGAAAAGACACCGTGGGAGGATGCGGGGAAAGACGTTACAAACCTAGGCTTTACCCTTCCAGATAAAAGTGGATTTGAGTTGGCAAATAGTTCTACAAGCGGTGTTTCTACACCTCCACAAGATGTTGTGTGGATGGTAGAGAGGCTAGAAAAGAGTCTGGGAATGGATATAAGTTTCAGCAGTTGGATCGGGCAGCGCAAGATATAGCCTAATTGCCAAACATTTGCTGCACTTTCTTCAAAGAATCAATGAGTTTATCGATATCTTCCTCAGAATTGTAGACTCCAAAGCTTATTCTCACTGAACCCGGTTGTTTCAAGACTTCTTTGTGGAGTACATGAGTACAGTGGTGACCGGCGCGCACGCAGATGTTGTCTTCTGCCAGGATTTGAACGATATCGTGCGCGTGGATTCCTGAGAGAGCAAACGAGACTATTCCGCCGTGTACTTCAGCTGCAGGCGGATGAAAGATTTCAATTCCGCTGATACTTTGCAACCGCTCAAGTGCGTAAAGTCGGAGAGTTTGCTCATGATGCTGGATACTCTCCCAACCGAGTTGGGATAAGAATTTGATGGCTGCTGCTAGGCCGATCGCTTGCGCGATCGGCGGTGTTCCGGCCTCGAATTTTGTTGGTACCTCAGCCCAGCTGGCTGATTCTCTGTTTACTTCGCTTACAATGCCTCCTCCTACACGGAAAGGTTCCATTTTATCCAATAATGAGCGCTTTCCGTACAGTACACCGATTCCGGTCGGCGCATACATTTTGTGTCCTGAGAACGCTATAAAATCTGCGTTCCAAGTTTTTACATCGATAGGAATGTGAGCGATAGATTGGGCTGCATCGATCACACTAAATTTTGCAGCGAAAATTTTCAAAATGTTACTAACTTCGTTTAATGTCCCGGTAACGTTGCTTAAATGTGTCACGGCCAACAAATCGATCTCATTTGTAATGTTTTCTATCTCATTAAGGTCTAGTTTAAATTTTTTATCCAGAGGTATGAATTCTAATTTCCTGTTTTCACCTATCCGCTGCCAAGGAAGCAAATTCGCATGGTGCTCAAGAAGGGTCAAAAGTATGGTGGGCTGGTTTCTTAGCAAATGCGAAAGCTCTAAACTACGCGCCAGCCCATTAATACTGTCTGTTGTTCCCGAGGTAAATACTATTTCGGTAGGATCGGCATTTATAAATTTAGCGGTGGCTACACGAGCTGCTTCGTAAGCGTTTGTGGCTTCTTCGCTGAGGGGGTAGATCCCACGGTGAACGTTCGAGTTTTGGTTTGTGTAAAAAGCTTCTTCGGCTTCGATCACGCTCTGCGGTTTCTGCGTAGTTGCAGCGTTATCCAAGTAAACGAGATTGGGATGATTTTTGAATATGGGGAATTCCCTTTTTAACTCCTTTGGATCAAACATGCAGAATTATATCAATTGCT
>JAEUSD010000016.1 GCA_016788825.1 Candidatus Doudnabacteria bacterium
TTCCAAAGCCGCGAGAGCGTATCTTGGCATTGGGAACCGCTATCCACTTCGCGCTGGAGCACCTTATGCGTAACCTCATGAAGGGGAGCAAGCAGGACCTGGCGTACGCGATTTTTCTGTTCACTGAAGAGCTAAAGCGCCAGGTCCTCAGCCCAGAAGACTTTGAGCACACTTTGGCTGAGGGGACGAAACTGTTGACCGACTATGTTGAACACTATAAAGACAGCTGGGAAGTCCCGGTAGAGGTTGAGTATGGTTTTTACGGTAGGCATATTCAGCTGACATCCCCTCATGTCGAGCCAATCCCGCTCACAGGTAAACTAGATAAGCTAACGTGGCTCGACAAAGACCAATTTACAGTGAAAGTCACCGATTACAAGACCTCTAGCCCTAAGTCCCAGAACGAGATTAAGGGTGAGACAAAAACAAGTGAGGGGAACATATACCGGCAATTAGTATTCTATAAGCTGCTGGCCCAGCTCGATGATCGCTTCCGGCCCAGCCCTAATGCCCCTAAGTACCAAATTGAACAAGTTGAGGTGGACTTCATCAAGCCTAACTCACGTGGCCTGTTCAAGAAAGAAGTATTTGAGATCTCCCCGGCGGATGTGGAGGAGCTCAAAGCTAAAATAGTTGATGTTATGACCCACATCCGCAAACTCGACTTCGGTGGCAGCTCGGAGTATCCCCTCTGCAATGAATGTGAGTACTGCAAGATGCTATAATGGCGATAGCTTGTATGGACCCTCTTCGTATTAATCAACAAGGCGAAAACGCTAATTTAATCCGTCCTCCCGTGATCCAGCTTTGGCAGGAAGTTTTGTTTAGATTAGCTAGGGAGCTAGGTATGGAGTACCCGCTTCGAAAGCTGCTTCTTTTTCCAGGATTATTAGTTATAACCATGCTAGCAATCATTCTGTCCAGACAATACGAGTTTGACTGGAATGACAAGCCAGAAGCTAATAGGCTTAATTTAGGAGATGCAATCGATATTCTGCTGCAAAGGAACGCCATTTGCGACATAAATTCAGAATGGGTTACACCGATAGACTTCTTCAAAGATGGCTCGATCTTAATTCGCCAAGACTTTGGGTACTTTCTTCAAGACCCCGAAGGGCAATATACAGAGATTAATCTAACAGAGGGTTTGGGAGAAGGCAACTATGCACAGATAGTCAGCATTGCTCCAAATGGCTGGATGATTGTAGAACATGGGCTAGGTTTTTATTTGGTGAATGTTTTGGAGTCTATGAGTAACAAGATTGCGCTTAGCGACAGGTTTACAAAGTACTTTTTTGACAAGGAAGGAACTCAGATTTATGGATATGTTGACAACGAATTGGTTGTCATGAGGACAGATGATCCCAATGTGGAGGTTGCCCACATTTACGGGCTGCCTTTTGATGATGACCTAATCTATGACATGGTAAGTTATGACCGGTTTGTGTATGTAACGGCAGCTATTGAGGGTGTAATAAATTTAGTAAGAATCGACCTTGCTACCGGAGAATCAGGGATCGTTAAAGATTTGGGATATTATCTGCTGTTATTAAACGGTGTGATTGAACAATCCCCAAGTGGAAAGGTAATTGCGCTAGGCAGTACACGCGGTTTCTACTTAGTGGATTTGAAAACCCGGGAGACAGTGTTAATCCCGACCTGGGGAAGAGTAGATGATACGCTTCAGTGGAAAAAGGGGCGAGATGTTAACTCTGTAATATCCCTTCCATATGAGCACGTTCTTATTGCGCCAAGTATTGGCTACGAGCACGGGTTGTCGATCTATAGGTGGAAAGATGGTCTTGCCAGCTTAGAAGAAGAGCCACTTCAGCAAGTTTATGAGCTAAAAGGTCCAGATGGAGTAAACGGCAGTAGAATATACTTGCCACAAGGTTTCAATGACTGTAAAGGAGGGCTTTTGGAACTAGACCTTGCAACCATGAATGTAAGAGAGATTGTAATTGCTTTCCCTGAAAATTAGCCCCGCAGCATCCAGTAATACAGCCCAACTTGGCCGAGGACGTTGGCGGTGCTAAGCACCAGCGCGATAACTGTCCGAAGTCCGAGGCTCATGGTGTCACTGAGACCGATAATGGCGATTACCGCTAAGAAAATACTGGAGATGATCGCCACCAATAAAGCGGCATAGAAATGGATACTCCAAAGTTTGTTTTGGGCTGGTAATCGGTCGTTTTGCCAACGAATAGCGGTTTCAATCCCGGTTACCGAGTGAGCAATCATATAGCTCTTCAATTGATTTAGGGAAGTAACTGCAGAATACCAAGCTTGCCTCAGTCGGATTAACATCAGAGTGAATATTACGCCGACCAACCACATGATGCCGGAAAGCATACCGATTCCCAGCTTCGCTGTCGAATTCACGCTTTCCGGCTGCAACGAAATTACCCCTACCAGAACACTGGCTACAGTGGCCGCAATCCCAATATAAAAATTCAGCACGCGATATCGATCTTCGATGGTTTGGTTTATGGTCATTTGAATATAACCAAACTCTAGGTCAAGTAAGTTATTTTCTACTACAGAATTAGTCGGTTTCATATTTACTTCAAATAGTTATATATGCTTTAATATATGGTATTTAATTTAAGCATATTAGCGCATAAACCCTATGTCAGACAAACGATTACACACTAGATTTTTGGATAGAGTTGGCACTTTAAGTTTAGAGCAAGGGTTTATCATCTTCTCAATAGTTTACCTACCGTTTGCTTTATTGTTGTCAAATCAAGGCGTACTGGCTGAGAGCATGCTCGCTATTTATACACTAGCTCTGATGGTGACAGCTATGGTTTTGGCTGCGAAATTCTTGATGGTATTTGCTAAACATGCCAATGACAGGTCGGGTCAATATGGAACTTTGCTAATAATGTATGTGCTTGATCTATTGATCCCAATGATTATGGGGAAAGTATTTGGCTTTGTGATCTTGCAAGCAATGCCAGTAAGGCATTATGGTCTTGTGTGTGAGATAGTGAATTTTGTGCGTGGCCTGATGTATACCTTTCAGTACCAAAGAACTTTGAACATCCTCATCCTCTCTACGCTAGCAGCATTTGTGTTGTTTGCACTTTGGAATGTGGGAAGATCAAACAAGTAAAAGGGATTAGCCCTTTTTTGTAAACCAAATAGTGCCGCCGCCCACGATCACTCCAATGGCAGCTCCTACAGCTACACCTGTTACAAAGTCTTGAGTACGAGTAGCGTTATCACTGGCAGGAACTTCGCCTTCGGCGCTAGTTGTAGTACTAGTGCTAGATTGGTCGATTACTCCCTGAGGCAGATCAACCCCTTCCGGCAGATCTTGTGCAATTACGGATAGAGGTAGAATAGCCGCAGCAAAGCTAAATACTATCAACGCGAATGCTGTACCGAGATATCTTTGAGTGTTGGTCATCATCTAAAACAGATTAATTAAGTAATATTATAGTATCAGATGGTATACAGGGGGGCAACTATGCTAAATTTACAAGATTAGTTTAGAAACTTATGCATTATCTCTTTACAGACGGCGGTTCACGGGGCAATCCTGGGAATGCTGCCACCGGTTATCTACTTTACAATGAAAAAGAATTGGTAGAAAAAGGCGGTGATTTTTTGGGTCAGCAGACAAACAATTTCGCAGAATATACTGGCCTTGCATCAGGCTTGAGGTTGGCACTGAAACACGGAGTGACAGAACTTATCTGTAAACTAGATAGCGAGTTAGTGGTGAAACAATTGAATGGGCAATACAAAGTTAAGCATCCAGACATCAAACCACTACATGCTGTGGTGAAAGAACTAGCTGCGCAGTTTAAGTCGGTGAAGTTTACGCATGTACTGCGTGCTGAAAATAAAGAAGCCGATGCGATTGTAAACGAGGTGTTGGACGCGGTTTAGCCTCTTTTTCTATAGTAACTTGATCGCAGCTACCGTCTATACTAGACTTAGGTCACTATTTATTAACTTGCAACTATGTTTCAAATCGACCCATTACCATACGACGTTGCCGCACTAGAGCCGCATATTGATGCGCAGACAATGGAGATTCATCATGACAAACACCACGCGAAATATGCGGAGAATTTAAATAAGGCGTTGGAAGCGTTCCCTGACTGGCAATCGCAGGATTTGGAAACTTTGCTCGGTAGTTTGGACAGATTGCCAGAAGAAATACGCACGACAGTGCGTAACAATGCGGGCGGCGTGTGGAATCACAATCATTTTTGGAGCGTAATGGCCGCCCAAGCAGGAGGGCAGCCTTCGGGGGAGCTAGCTACAGCTATTGATACTAAGTTTGGGTCTTTTGCCGAATTTCAAAAACAATTTACAGAAACAGCCACAAAATTATTTGGTTCGGGTTGGGCCTGGCTCGCAAAAGACCCTCAGACTGGTGAGCTCCACTTGCACGCTTTACCTAATCAGGATAATCCTTTGATGTACGGGCATATCCCAGTACTTGGCTTAGACGTTTGGGAGCATGCCTATTATTTGAAGTATCATAATAAACGCCCTGATTACATAGCTGCCTGGTGGAATGTGGTGAATTGGGCAGGAGTGGGGAAAATATTTGAAACTAGTAAATAGGGTTATCCGACTATCCTCCCTCCTCGGTCATTAGGTGTAGGACCAAAACTTGGATTGGCTCTGTATGGTTGGATTATTTTATCTGGTGTCCCTCCCCATCCATCTGCAGAGGACCCCCATAGCTTATAGATGCTGAGGTTAAATCTATCGATCTCCTCTCGAGAAAACCAGATTCCGACTTTCTCGGCTTCCGAACGGTTGGCGAGTGCCCAAAGCAAGCCCAGAATATTATCTACTCCCGAAATAATGTATTGCCCGTCGAAACCATCAACTTCTTGGGGGTAAAGAGCACCTTCTCCTCCACATGCTTCATTTAAAAAATCGCCAAATGCTTCCAAAGTATCGCCTACGTTGAGAGGCCCGTCAATTCTGTTTGATAACGGCCACTCTCCTAGGGCTCGCTCATTCATTAGAAATTCTATTGGGGCCATATTGCGCAGGATCCAAGCCAAGTAAATATTTAGAAGTGAATTTCTTCTATAGATGTCAAATTTTTGAGCTGTGCTTTCTTCTAATTCCCCACAGACACCTTCTGCAAGCTTGGAATAATACTTGTACATGGCGACACGAATGAAGTTGTTGAACTCGAGGTTTCCGTTCTGTGCATTAATTAGATCAAAGAGCTTCCCAAGCATCAGAATTTGGGCTTTGGCCTCTTGCTCTTTGAGTGCTTGTAGGGCAGCTACCATCCTGGTGATCCTTTCTTGTTGTTCTGTTGTAGAAGCTAAGCTATAAATGTAGTTTAGAAATACAGGTTCTCCCTCAAAGCTTATATTATCGACTTGGTCTTTAAGTAGGGTATATCGAGCTTCTTTCTGGTCCCGTGTGTACATTTCTTCAAAATAGGTTATTGCATTCTTGGCGGCTGTCTTAAATAAATCATGGTCACTATTGAAGTCTAGGTTTTGGTAGAGTACTTTTTGGGAAGCAACCGTATAACGAAAGATTTGTGGGCGGATTCTTTCGGGATTTTCTATATCAAACCCAATTGCTGCCAAGTGCCCAGCTTTATTTTCACCAAAGAAAGCGCCAAGTATCCCCATGTCCTGTTCGAAGAACTCATCTGTAACTTTTGCTAACTCGACCTTTAAACGTCTCACTTCATCGATACACTGGCTAAACTCACTGAATGCTGCATACTCTTCGGGAAACATTTGTATGAATGCTGGCAGATCGGCATTTGACATGATGGCGCGAGCAAGAACATTAATTTCTGAGTCAACTCCTCCTATACTTGGCATTAGTAAACGCCAGAGACTGAAAATTATCATAGGCTTCTTTTCATCGAACTCATCACTTCTATTTGTTCCCGATCTGGCAAGACGACGAAGAAGGCTAGTTATAGGGTCATCAAAATTAAATGAACCCAGCTTTGCCTGCAGTTCCTCAGGGCTTAATACTAAGCGAACTAGATCGTGATGTACTGTGAATAGGGCTGCGGCCCTTTGGCTATGAGCCTCGGAAAGATCATTATTCAGTTCCCGTACGCTATAGCTGTCTCGTAGTAAGTTTATCAAAACAAAAGGGTCCATTTCTTGTTGACGACACTCCTTAAAGAGCGAGGGCAGAAAAATAGTTGTGAAGTACTGTTGGTATGTCACATCTGTTCCAGACTTTTCTTTTCTGAACTGACTATAGTAAGGAAGTGCAGTGTTCTTGTTTCTCTGTATGAGCGATAGAAATACCTCAGGGGACATGATTATTTTTTGAAAATCTGAGAATGTGGAACGGTAGATGTCTATGAGTTCTTGACTCATCTCTATGCTTGTATCTATGTCTTCGGGAAGGTCAGCTACTGGTTCTGCAGTTATTTTGTTGAATAAACTTTCTAGGAGAAAACGATTATCTGTAAATGGTTTAAGGATAGCCGCCGCAAATAAGCCCAGTGCTCCGCCACCGATTATTTGTAAAAAACCACGTCGAGAATAGTTAGTAGTCATAGTTTACTTAGCGCTATTAAGTAATATAGAATACTCCATCTTATTACACAACTATGCTTACACTTTTCTTGCCAGGTTTTTCGGGACAATATAACGGCCCAGAAATGGAAGAGATCTCTCGTACTTTGCGCCAACACGGACTTGAAGTTCAAGAATTTGAATGGCCTCATTGGGCAAACCCTGATCATGAATTCAAAGCTGATGTTGAGGCTGAGAGAGTGTGGGAGTTTATTCAAAAGTCAGAGGACCAAGAGATAGCAATTGTGGCAAAATCTATCGGGACCTATGTAGCAATGTTGCTTATTGATAAGCATCCTGAATTTGTACCAAAGAGAGTGTTGCTCTTGGGGGTTCCTAAGTCGAGCTTACCTGAGGCTGACTTGGCGGTTTATCCCAAAGTTGTAGCTAGTTTAGGTGACAAGGTTAAGATAATTCAGAATGAATCAGATCCATTTGGTTCGGCTGCGGAAGTAAACGCCTTCTTGGAGTCTAGCGGCGCTGAGATAGAAATTATCGAAGGGAATGATACCCATGGGTACAACAGCACCAAAGAAATGGTGGCTGATATTTTGTTAGCTGCATAGTTGTATGGAGGCTCGCATACATAGTTTGGTAAAAAAACTCCCGGTCAAAAGCTTGCTCGTATGGTCGCTGGCTCTCGTGTTTATAGTGTTTGGTGCATTGAAAATCTTTGATTTGGGACCGGTAGCTGTTTATGTTTCTGAGATGGTGCCGCTGATGGCTTCCGCACTAGCGATAAAACTCCTCGGCACCATCGAGCTTTTGTTGGGGGTGGGGTTATTGATCAAAAAGGTAAGGTTCTGGGCGGCGATGGCCATCGCCGCCCACCTAATGGGTATTTTCCTCTTGTCTTTGCTAAATCTTCACTTACTTTTGGACCAAGCGGGGGTCACTTTATTTGGAGAATTCGTGATGAAAAATATAGTCCTTGTTGCGACCGCATTGTTCAGTGCTGCAAATGCAGATTCTCAGTAGGTTGTTATATCGCGTGCTTCAAATTCACACTTGCAACCGTTTCCAAACAGTGGTAGCGTATGTATGTAACAACTTATATATCTCTATTATGCGTATACCCAAATTCTCTCTCCCATTCTTTGCGGGTCTATCCTTCTTAGTTTTGTCAGTCGGCTTCGTTTCTGTTTCTGCCTTGGCGATAGATCCGACTTCTATTGTTTTGAAAGAAGGAGAGACAGGTAAGGTGAATGTGATAGTTCAAAGTCCTCCTGCTGGTGTGAATGGGGTAAGCTTGCAGCTACAACTGAAAAACTTGACCGTAACTGATCTGAACGAGGGTCCAAATGTTTTGTCTATTGGTATTTGTGATGGTGGGGCAAAATACTTGGAGGATAGGGTTTGTGTTGATCTCGCGGCTACAAGCGATTTCTACAATGGACAAGTCTTGGCCACACTTTCTGTATTGAAGAAAGGAACAGAGGAGGGGGCGATAGCTATAGTAGACGGAACTGAATATTCTGATGGATCACCTATTGGTGGAGCTAATCTTTTGCAAGTTCTCTCTCCTAACCAGGATGGTTTGCTTGAGGGTGGGCAGAATGGAGGGACTTCAGGCGGATCTGCCACAAGTATTGACCCAATGTTGTTTGTGGTGGTGGGAATAGTTGCTGGCTTGGTTGCGCTTGTGAGCGCATGGTTATTATTACGTTCGAAAGCGGGCAGAAATAATAAAGCATCTTCTACACCGGAGCTTCCTCCGATGAAACCTGCTCTGCCACCGCTGAACAGTTACTAAACCTTATAATGAAGCAATTTTCGATTGCTGCCTTGCTTTTTGCGCTTATGCTTGGTGTGGGCTTGACCCCTGTGGGGGCCCAGGCTGATGCTTGCATCGATGATATCAACCAAGATGGTGCCGTAGACCTTTCAGACGTAAACGCCATTAACTCCGCATTGCTTCAGCCAGCAAGTGTGAGGCCTCGGGCAGATTTCGATGGGAATGGCCTTATAGATCTTCAGGACTACCATACTTTTACCAGCAACCTTCTCAATGGCATACTAAACTGTAAGCCCACAGAGCCGACTATAAATAATTTATTGCGCAATCCGAGTTTTGAATCGGGTTCAACGAACTGGAACTTGGCTACAGCTCAGCTAACTACCGAAGACAAGCAGAATGGGGCGAATTCACTTAAGTATACAAAGGGTGGAGACCCTTTCCAACAAGGCGGTATCAGTGTTACTCCCGGAAAGACATATATGTTCACGGGGTGGTTTAAATGGGTAGAGTACTCAGGGACTGAGTGGGGGTATTCGATTATGGCCATAGACCAACCTGACAACAAGAAGTTTGAGATGATAAACATGCAGGAGGACTATGAGCCGAATAAATGGCACAAAATCGCAATGACAATTGTTCCTACTACAAACCAGGTCGCTGTGCGAGCCGGGATGTTTGGTCCAAAGTCTGTAGCGAAACTATATTTTGATAACTTTGCTTTCTTTGAGAAGGCAACGAATATCGCTCCTACTGTTAACCCGTCAGCGAATGTAACGTCGGGTAATGCTCCGTTGACAGTGAATTTTATTGCCAATGCTACCGATGCTGATAGCGCAATTACTGTGTATGACTGGGAGTTTGGAGATGGTAGCAAAGGACGTAATGATACAGAAACACATACGTTTATCACCCCTGGTAACTACAAGGTGAGCTTCACGGCTGTCGATACTGAAGGAGCTAGCTCTACAAAAGAGATAAACATCAGCGTCGGAAATCCGACGGGGAGGGTAACAGTCATTTCACAAGGTGAGCGTGTGGAAACGGCAAACTCATCCTTTGCCTTAAGTGGAAACTCGACTTCTGACTCAAATATTACTTCTGTTGTTTGGGATAATGTGAATACATTTGATGGCGGTGTTATACAGCCTACTGCCGCTAAGAGTGTGGGATGGCAAACTCCTGCTATCGCTTTGAAGCCTGGAAACAATGAGATTTTGGTCACATCGACTGATGTGAATGGCTTTGTGTCGACAGACAAAATTGATGTTTACCGTACAAATCCAAAGCCGACTTTTAGTCAGATCTCTTTGGATAAAACTCAGTTACCGAAACTGGATAAAATAGAGATCACTTTCCAGTTGGCGACAGTGGCGAACGAGTATATGTTCCGCTACGATGCGAATCCGCCGGCTGGGGTAAAACCTGGCACTGGCGTGACTGTCGAAGCGAGAATTACACAGCCTGATGGTCAGACTGTGGTCCAGCCGGCATTCTTTATGGAGCAGACTGCGATGTCTATGGTGAGGACGGGATACTATGTACTTACGGGGCAAACAAGCTGGAAGGTTAGATATTCACCTTCGCAGGTGGGAAATTATTCTGTCAGATTGTTTGCCCAGGATGCCAGCGGCACGAACGAAGTGAGTGCCGGTACTTTCGTGGTGACTGATAGTAGTGCAAAGGGATTTATCCAAGTTAGTCAGGCAGATACACGTTACTTTGAATATCAGAATGGTGAGTTGTACTGGCCGATTGGAACTGTAGTTGATCGAAAAACGAATATTCCGGGTACTACCAACTTGGTGAGGACTTGGTTGGGCGGACTGGGAATATACTCAACTAACTGGGCGCGTTGGAAGAGCAGTGCGGAAGCGCACGGCAATGAGGGGGTGAAGGAGCATTTGAACTTCTTAGAGGCTTACCCCTCGAGTGAGTTGTCCCACGATCTATTCTACCCTCAGGGAGCCAGGATTTGGATGACTTATTGGAACGATGACAACTTCGGACACATATTTAAGAATAATACAGAGTATCAGTTGAAGATCCGTCTCAAAACGGTGGGCTTGAGTGGGCCACGTACGGCAGGACAACCTTGGGGGTTAACTATAAAGCGTCATGGTTGGACTGGGTTGGAGAATCCGGCACCGGATCTGACCAGCAAGCCGGCCATATTCCCACATATTCAAACTACGCGTGACTGGCATACGGTAATTGCGCGTTTCAATACTGGGTCGACTGGCCGCTCTGACGATGATTTCAGTATCTACCTAGAAAATGTGACTGGCGGCCAGGCATATGTGGATGAGCTTTCAATACGTGAGGTGTTGAGCGGCGGGGCGCTGGGCGCCGAGCTGGTGCGCAATCCGAAGGCTGACATGCATAAATACGTCGAGCAGCGCCCCGCCGCGTTCCTTGATGATCAGATCAATTTGGCTAAACAAAATGGTTTCAACTATGTGCTTGTAGTCAGGGATAAAAATGATTGGATTCCTGGCCACCTGAGCCCTTATGGACGGTTTGTAGCTTCGGGGGGTGGGTATTATCAGCCAAAGGGAACAAAATCGCGCTGGCTTGAGGAGCAATGGTGGCGCTATTTGGCAGCGCGTTGGGGTTACTCACAAAATATATTCTCTTGGGAACTAAACAACGAAGGGCCGCCAGATGAGGATGCCTCAGGCAGTCATGCACGTATGACACAGGATTTTGCTGCGTTCTTTAAGGCTAATGATGCTCATAAACATCTGGCGACAACTTCCTTCTGGTGCTGTTGGAAGCCTAATCTATGGAAGGATAAGGTCAACTTGCCTGATATTGGCTATGCAGATGTGCATGAGTATACAAATGGTAGTAGCGCATTGGAGCAGGATGTGGTGTACTGGCACATGCAGCTGGCGGATCAAGTAGCTCGGGATAATGTTGGACGGCCTGTAATTCGCGGTGAGGCTGGGATAAATGGGTCACAAATGTTCAATCTTTTGTCGCAAACGAATAGTGGCTTGTGGTACCACCATCTCAACTGGGTTCAGCTGAACTCCGCGGGTTTGATGGATCCGTTGTACTGGCATACTGAGCACTTAAACGTGATAGATTTCAAAAAGATAGCAGGGAACTTCCACAAGTTTGTAAGTACTCTGGATATCAACAAAGGGGGTTACTCAGATATAGCAGCTACAAGTACAAGTAGTCAGATTTTGGTGTTTGGGCAGAAAAATACATCTAAGCGCAAAGCGTATGCCTGGATACAGAACAAAGCAAATACATGGTATGCAAGGCATCAGAATCAGAGTATTCCTGCTCAATCTGGTCAAGTAAGTATTTCAATGCCAGCAGGGAGTTATAAAGTAGAGTGGTGGGATACTTATTCGGGAACTGTAAGTTCGTCCCAAACGTTGAGTACGAACTCGGAAAGTAAGTTGGTGTTAAATATTTCTAATTTGGGTAGTGACATTGCGATAAAAATAAGTCAAAATTAATTTATATATAGCTTTTTATATACAAGTATATGCAGAACCAAAGTATCATTGGGCGGTTGCTCACGAAGTATCGTAATTTCTATGACTCAGTAGTACGGAGCAATAAACGGAATCAGATGCTTTTTTATGCATTGGTGACTGGTTGTATTGTCTTGGTGCTCGCACTGGGACTTTACGTGTTTACATTGATTTCCCGAGGGGATTTGGATTTCTCAGTCGCTGGTGAGGTTGCAAATATCACTTTAACGCCTACTGGTGGTACGATGACTCCAAATATTTCGCAGTCGATTATTATGAAGGCGAACACCGGAGGTGCTGCAGTAGATGGGTTCCAAGTATTTATGGATATCACAGGGACTATTCCAGCTGACATTGATTTCGTCCCAGCCAACTTGTCTACCCAGGGCTTAAACTTAATAATTGCTGATATAGTAGACAAAACAGGCGGTGGAAAAGAGTTAAAGATGTTGTTTATCACCAAAGATCCGTTACAACCATTTACATCAACTGCAATGTTGGAGTTGGGGCGATTTACGTTCACGGCTCCTGCGAGTGGGAATATGGGTTTGGCTTTCAACACTACTTTGACTAAGATCATTGAACACTCTAGCGGGGCGAATTTGGCAGCATACCCAACTGCTCAGACCTATACATTCACTGCTCCAAGCAGCTCATCCAGTTCATCAACGTCCACTAGTGTTTCGACAACGACATCCTCAAGTTCATCCAGTACAACCACGAGTGTGACCGTAAGTACCTCTTCATCATCTACATCAACATCCACAAGTACTACCACAAGTGCACCTGCTGGTGTGGCATGTACCCCGATTGATGTGAATGGAGACAGGTTCTTGGATATTGTGGATTTTGCGCAGTTTGCGGCGAAATACAATAAGAATTGTAGTTCTCGCAACGATGAGCCTGTAGTTGTGTTGGGTGCTTCAAATGTAGACTTCTATGTGGGAGAGCAGGTTGTACTTGACCTTCCTGCTGTAAGTCCGGGAAACAATAACTCAGTAGATCTTGATCTTTTGGTGACGAACGCACAGATCGTGAACTTCCAACCAACAACAGCTGCTGGCTGGTTGAGTCCGATCGGGTATTGTCCGGGTACGAACGGGGCTACTTTCACCAACACAAACCTTTGTGCTGCGATGTCCAAGCAAACAAATATGGTGAATGGGGAACTGATTGGTCGTTTGACTATCAAGTTTACTCAGGTGGGGACGGTAACAATTGCTCCGACTGCCAATGCTGCATACTCTGATGGAGTAACCCGTACTCCGTTGACAACTGCACCAGTGGTGTTTACGGTTGGGAACCCACCTTCCTCAACTAGTTCCACAACGACTAGTGTGACTGTATCTACAAGTACAAGTAGTAGTACATCAAGCTCTAGCAGTACCACAACATCGACACCTGCTCCTGTGTACTGTGGAAACCAGGATGGTAACAAGGACAGCAAGATTAACTTGGTAGACTGTGGAGCTTTGGGGAGAAGATACCGCAAGACGAATTGTGGTTTATAGTTTATAGTTTAGTTTAGGATTGAGCTGAATGTGCGAAATGTCTTTGTGTTGATTACAATTTTGTTCTTTGCGCTACCGCCAGTTGCCGTTCAGGCAACTGGCGGTACTACTTCTGTTTATGTATCTCCAAATGGAAACGATTCTGCTGCAGGAACGAGTTCTGCACCTTTGAAGACTATTACCAGGGCGGTGCAAGTACTGCGCACCCAAGGTGGGGAGATAATCTTGATGCCTGGTGTTTATCGAGAAGGGGTGGATCTGATTGATATCAATCGCCCAGATGATAAGCCCTTAATCATCAAGGCAAGAGACGGTAAGGATACGGTTTTCGTGTTGGGTTCGGTCAGCTCTCAGGTGGCGGCCTGGCAGTGGGTGAAATCTGACGACGGGGAGCCTCTTCCCCAGGCCGCCAAGGGGAACGTATACTATGCTCAAGTAGGTACTTTCTCGGAGGCGCCAGAGATTGCGGTGATCACGAATAATCGTAACGAAGTGATAACACGTTTGTTTAAGGCTCGCGAGCCTGACATTGACCCTTTTGCGGGGACAATCACTGAGGACCGACGGTGGATCGCCCAGGCTAGGGGTGGAACAGATGATTTTTTCTCATTAATCGATAAAGCTAGTGATAGTGGCTTAGAAGCCGGAAGTATTTCGGGTATAAATGGGTTTACGGATGCTTTTTTGGTGGGTGCACGTATTGGTATCAAAGATGCTTATTCTGGACATGACGAGAACTCTGCGTTGATAACTTCGCATGATCCTGTAAATGGAAAGGTGATTTTCGACAAGAAAATGAGTTACTTTACTGGCAGGCCGTTAGTTGATGTGAATAGTAAATATTTTGTCGAAGGCAAGGCCCAGCTTTTAGATGTTCCTGGGGAGTGGTATTACAATCCTACCAAAGGTCGACTTTATGTTTATCCGCCTTCTGGAGTGAATTTGCAAAACGTGAATGTAGAACTTGCGGTGCGAAGTAAAGGGTTCCTGATCCAGAACTCTAGCAATATCTACTTGCGTGACCTCAATATTCAATTCATCAATTATCCATACAAGCGGAATATTGGCACAGATGGGGGAGTGGCAATCTCAAACAATACTTCTACTCAAGGTAGTAGAAATATTCTTCTCGATGGTCTGAATATTAACAATCTTGGAATAGGGGTGAGGATTTATCAGGCAACTGGTAGTGGAAAAGTTACGGAAAATGTTCTGATTCGCAACAGTAGGATTCACTATACTTTAGGTTTTGCAATGGTGGGCTATGAGTCGCCTCAGAATGACGGAAATGGTGCTTACATCAAAGCGGTTAGAAAAATTTATCTGCACAATAACGATATTTCGTATGGGAACTACAGGCCAACTGGTGATGGGAATGTCAGCGGAAATATGGTCTGGTTTCAATACCTGACAGATATTGTGATGACAAATAATCGTATCCATCACGGTGCTCACAATGGGATTGAAATCCATAGTCCTGGAGAGCTTAATCTCCTAGCGCAGAATAATATATTTGAAGAGAATTGTCGCAGTAGTAGCGATTGCGCTGGGTTTAAAGTATTTGCGGGCAATTACGCAGCTAGCAATGTACTGGTACTAAACAACATTGCCCGCAAGAATTATGGGTGTTCGTATTCCTCGGTTGTTTTGAATAAATGGGATACGAGCGATCATGAGGGATGTGGTGGGTTTGGTCTGTATTCGGATATTGTGAAAGCCCATGAAGCTGGTAAGCCAACTGTGATTTACTACAACAATATTATCTACGATAACTATCACTCAGGGATACATATCACTCGGAGCGAGAAGCATAGTATCTTGAATAATATCTTCTACAACAACCCGATCGGGGTGAGGTTTACAACTGGGAATGGGACGATCGAGAACAACAACGGCACAAAGATCACAGGGAATATATTTGTAAGAGATAACAACAGATCTACGAGCATAAAAGACTACGGGATCGAGTTTCCTTTGGACAGCTCTTTATGGAGCCAGGTTACTATTGATGCAAATATGTATAAGATGACTGGGAACTCTGCGTTCAACTTGTTTAATCGCTCTTTGAGCACGTTAAATGGTACAAGTTACAAGACTGCTTCGGAGATTGCCGCTGCTACACCCTGGGAAGACGCAGGGCGGGACACTACCCAAGCTGTGGCGGTTCCGACTTTGGATCTGGTCAATGTAGCCCAATTGCGTTCGCAATTAGGCATGGGAAATTCTGCCCCTGCTGAAGTGTCGCAGATTGCACAGAGCTTGGCCTCAAAAGTTGGGGTGACTGCTGCTACAAACTCCGACATTGGTATCAACCCGGCGGTACCATCCCCACAACCGTTTACGATAGTTGGTATCACTCCGCCAGTTCTTTGTCTCGGGGATACAAATGGTGACAAAGTAGTAGATCTCCAAGATTACAATACCTTGACCACAAACTACTTCACAGCTCCGCCTTCAAACCCAGCGGCCGATTTCAACAAAGATAGTCTTGTAGATCTTGAGGACTATAATATCCTCACAAACAGATACTTTGCGAGCTGTAACTAAAATGACCAGAGATGTAGAAGCTCAAATCCCACAAGTAGGTATAGTCGAAAGATTCGACACTCAAATTAAGATCCCAATTCTCTCTAAGGAATTCCCTTTTTTTACAACTGTGACTCCTGTTAGTGATGTCCCTAAGTCAGGTGAACCTACTGGGGTATTTAAAGGTGTAATGTGGTTGACGCTAACTAATTATAGTGGCAACTGTATGGATTATGTAAAATTAAGTGTTCCGACACTCCCTAATCAATTCTTTCATTCCCCTAATTTCCTTGTCGATACTATTTCCAAGGGCTATGATCCTAATTTTGAAGGCTATCAGTTGGTAGTTTATTGGAAGCCTATAGACAAAGGGGACATAGAAGGGTTTGAGCAAATACTTGGTGTCACAAATTTTAGTAAGAATGGCTTAATACCTGTTCACACTGGCATAGTCTACGAAGAGGACAGAATAGATTCCAAATTTGGTGTATCAGGAGATGCCTACTACCACGGCCTAAACTATGTTCCGTATCCTAAGGTAACGCAGCTGACCTGGCATAAGATTCCTACAGAGTTAGGCGGTATTTTCAAAAGGTTTCCCAAGAGGTCCCCACTATTCTAGGCAGTTGATCAAGCTCAAGTTTGAGGTCTGTAAGTTAGCAGGATGTTCCCATTGCCGAATGTGCGAGTCTTTTCCAAGTTCAACTTCAATGGCTGTTTGAGGTCGTGGAACATTTGCTTACCAGCTCCTAAAACGAGTGGGCAAACCATCAGTCTGTATTCATCGATTACACCCATTGGAATTAAGGTAGAAATGAGGTCGGAGCTGCCGAAGATGGCAACGTCCTTGCCTGGCTGCTCTTTGAGTTTAACGACTTCCTCCTTCAAATTTCCTTTAACAATGCGGGAGTTGTTCCAGTTAGTTTCTGTGAGACTTGTCGAAACAGTGACTTTTTCTAAACTGTTCATGGCTTGTGCAACTTCCGCATCATCTTTCAAAGCCAATTCTGTCGGCCAATATTGCGCCATTAGTTCAAAAGTTCTCCGTCCGAATAAGAGGGTTCCAATCTCAGCAAGCTGCTCAACAGCAAATTTATTGAACTCCTCATCGACCATATGCCAGTTGATATCTTGTCCCGGTCCTTCAAAGAATCCATCCAAAGTGACCATGTTGAATACGAAGAGTTTACGCATGATGTTGGAATAATATTCTTATAGTTTACCATCCTTGAGGGCGGGCATTTTTAACATTATCTGCTCTGAAGGTATAATTCATGTTGATTATCCAACGCAATAAGGCTTTCTTTCAAATCCTTAAGACAAGTTAGGATAGTGTTTTTATCATTACTGTTGGGTACAAACTTCTCTAAGTACTTAGTGTTCACTTTTATAGAGAGAATGCCCATGGCCACTACTGGTTGTGGGCGAGGTCGACTCTTTTCTAAGTTTGGTAAGAATCCATCGGGGTAGTACTCTAAGTGATTATTCAATAAATCTTGCCAATTCCCGTGTATTGAATGACTTGGTAAAGAAACTAAAACAAAGTACTCCTCACTCATCTTTATACTGTTAGCACGATCATAAGGACTTGGTTTCCAGGCCTTAAATTCCTTCTTACCAATTACTCTAAACGTATTGATATCGACTTCAGATGCCTTAAAAGACTTTTCAATTGATCTTCTCATTCTTAATTCTATTGGAGTGTCTTGTCCTCTTCCTTTTGCGTTTTGTTGAATCTTGTCTAGTAACTCTTTTTCTGTGTTTAGAGAATGCTTTATATACTCCTCAACTGTTTCTGAATCACTTACTAAAAGAAAAAGCAGGGTTATGAGGCTATCACTTAAGCAACGCATAATTATAGTAGCAATGTACATGTCGTGTTCACAAAGGGTCTTTATAAAACTTATTTGTAGTTTGCTTATGCGAATTAAGAGTCCTCCATAGGCAGCACGTATCTTGTTCCATTTAATCTGATTGCCCTTATTATCGAATTCAACAATATTTGATATATAGAGACTTAATTTTGCAATATCTTTTAGCAACTCGATAGCCAAAAACATAAATTGGTCCTCAGAATCAAATTGCTTGAGCTCTTTCAAGTTGACTGTAGTGGGCTTAAATTTTACTTGATCAAAAGGTTGCATATTATCTTGACTAGAAATAGCTAATTAGATGTATTTATGGAGGGTTTAACCCTTGCGGAATTTGAAAATGGCGGAGGAGGCGAGATTCGAACTCGCGACCCAGTTGCCCGGGTACAGTCTTTCCAGGACTGCGCACTAGACCAACTATGCGACTCCTCCGTGGTTCTGGGAGATTATACTATAGCAGCAGATACCAACCAACTGATAAACTAACTTATGGCAAATATTGTGGAGGATTTACTAAAAGTAATTAAGGATGACAGCTCATCCGTTTTAATCTTCGTCTCGGGTGGTTCGTTACTTCCAAAACTCCAGGAAGTTTTTTACAGGTTGATGGATAAAGAACGTGACTACTCACATGTCGAGATCGCCTTAGTAGATGAGCGCTATGCAGAATACTCTCACCATGGTGACAGTAATTACACACAGCTAATGCAACTCACCTGCGTGTCAGAAATGGTGTGGCAGGGGATGAAATTTACTCCGATCTTGCATGAAGGGAAGAACTTGGTAGAAACAGCTGCGGATTATGATCGATATGTTGGCGACAAACTTGCAGATAAGAATTTGAGGAAGATCTGTATCCTGGGTGTGGGGGCGGATTTTCACACCGCTGGAATCTTGCCACATGCTTTCGAAAAATCCGCCCAGTTCTACGACAACTTTGTAGTTGGTTACAATGTGAGCGACATATCAGGTTCAGATAATCCCCACCGTAAGCGTATCACCCTCAGTTTCAAAGCAATTGAACAGGTTTCGAGCGTATGGCTTTACGCAGTAGGAATTGCGAAGCAACCCGTGTTGGCGGAAATTGAAAAGAGAGCCTCAAGTGGCGGCAAACTTAGTAAGGAAGAAATTAGTTCACAACCCGCGCTATTCTTTGCAGGACTCAAAAACCTCACAGTATATTCAGACTAGGATGATATAATCCACCATTTCAAATCCGACCAAATGCTTAGAAGGCTTATATCAGCTGTGACTTCACTAACAATACTGAATAGCTGTGCTCAGTCGGTTAACCTAGAAGGTCCCGATTGTATGATCACTTTCGACCCGAGACGTATGTCCGAAGTACAAGCGGAGGGGCTCTATCCATATACTACAAATGCAGGTAAATCCTTCGCAGAGGATAGAGAAGAGTTTGATGTTCGGGGAGGGGTCTTCTCGGTTGTTACATGTGGGGATCAAGTAATATATATTCCAGTGTGGACGCAGGCTGGAGAGGGTGGAGAAGAACAGAATTGTGCAGGGTATATCTTTAGGCGGATCTTTAGCGAAGCCGGGGTTGAATGGCTGTTCCCAGGTAAGGTTTGGATAAATGATCTGTGGGCTGTTGAAAATCTTATTCGATCTTCACACGATATTGTTAACTTAGAGGGAACTAATCCTCGCTTAACCCTTTCTGGTGGGGTCCATCTTTATACATACGAGCAACTTTCAGACTTTGGGAATCAGTTAATGATAGGAGACAGGCTTGTAATGTATTTGGTAACTCATCTTGAACCAAGTAAATTGGTCTTTGTCGCCCACTTTGCAGAGTTTATTGGGCATGATGAAGAAGGAAATGCCATCCTTTTAAACGATGATGCGGAACTAATAGAGGGACCGATTGACCTAAAAGATATGTACCGCACTCATGGTGGTTTGACACAAAGTATGGGAGACCCGTATCCGACAGTAATGGCTGCCGTTTATAGACCTAAGCCAGATATGCGGTTGGCACTTGAAGTGGAGGCACTTCCACCGATTGGAGTTCGTGAACGACCAGTAGGCTAGTAGCTGTGTAGCAGCTTTCCGTTTTCTTTGAGCCAGCGAATGTGGGTTTGGTAGTCGGGAATGCATTGGGCTACAAGATCCCAGAAGTTCTGAGAATGATTCATTTGCTTGGTGTGCGCGAGCTCGTGGACGATGACGTAGTCCATGACAGCTAAAGGAGCGAGCGCAAGACGCCAACTAAAATTTAGGTTCTTACGGGTGGAACAACTACCCCAACGGGTACCCTGATCCCTTACAGACACTCGGTTGAAGCTAAAATTAAATTGCTCGGCCAACTCTTTCACACGGTTTTCAATACCTTGCTTAGCCACCTTCTTGAGCCAGTTTTTTAGAACATCCGAATGCTTCCCAGGTGCTGCTTTGATATGCAGCTCGCTTCCGGCGTCCTCAACCTTTGCCCGAGAGCTCTCCAGTGGCATGTACCGCAATTTTTCGGGATCTCCGAAGATAAAAATCTCAGCGCCATCGGCGAGAGGCGAAGCCTGAATCAACGGCTTCCAATGTCTAACGATCCAAGGCTGCGCGTCGTGGAGTATCTGGGCGATTCGCCCCGCATTCAAATTTCTAGGAGAGCGAATCGCCAGTTCTCCCTTGGGGGAGATGTACAAACTAATGCGTTTGTATCTGGGCGAAATTTTTATAATGGGGTTCAACGCTGCAATATCCATAGTTACCAAATCAGGCAACTAATATTATCATGCCAACAAATTTCGCCCAGTCATCTCAGCCGGCTTCTCAAGCCCAAGCAAAGCAAGTATGGTTGGTGCGATGTCCGAGAGATTCCCTACCAAAAGCTCACGCGGCTTGAGATCTTTTTGAATGATGATCACAGGCACAGGGTTTACAGAATGTTTCGTATCCGGCTCTCCGGTTTGAAGGTTTAACATTTCCTCCGCGTTGCCGTGGTCAGCTGTAAGGATTACAGCACCATTCATACTAAGAACTTTCTCAATGATCCGGCCCATACATTCATCAACTACTTCCATACTTTTGATCGTAGCCTCGATAACCCCAGTATGAGCAACCATATCCGGACCAGCAAAGTTGATAAGAGCAAAATCAAACTCCTGGGTATCTAGTTTTTGAAGCAAAATATCAGTCACCCACCTTTGACTCATTTCGGGTTTCTGGTCAAAAGTAGAAATATCCTTCGGTGAAGGAACTTCGAGGTGAACCTCGCCCGGCAGTATCGTTTGGTGCCCGGCATTGAAAAAGTAAGTTACATGAGGGAACTTCTCCGATTCTGCGACGCGTAACTGCTTAAGCTTATTATCTGAAAGCACTTTCCCAAGATAGTTTTCCATCTCTTCCGGAGGGAAGGCCACATGTTCGGGCAAGCCTTTGTCATACTCAGCAAGCCCAACGAAGAATAAATTTTCGAGCTTATCACGCTCAAATCCGATAAAATCATCCTCCACGAATGCTCTAGTTAGTTCAATTGCACGATCGGGCCTAAAGTTGGTAAAGATGACAGCATCGTTGTTATGAATCATCACCGGCTGGTCATTTGCGTGTAGCACAATGAGAGCTGGTTCCATAAACTCATCAGTTTTCCCTTGAGCATAGCTAGTATCAATCATTTTGCTTATGTCTGTCACAATATTTCCTTTTCCTTCTGTTAGCATTCGGTAAGCTACTTCAATCCTCTCCCAGCGCTGATCACGGTCCATCGCAAAATAACGTCCAACGACACTCGCAATCCTACCCATTCTGAAGCGTGAGCATTCTGCGGTAATTTTCTCTAAATATTCTTTTGAAGTCTTTGGCGATGAGTCCCTTCCATCTGTGATTGCATGAACAAAAAAGCAGTCAGGGTCGCATCCCTCCTGGCTAGCCATTTTAATTACTGCGTTTAGGTGATCAAGTGATGCATGCACCTTTCCACTACTGACAAGGCCAATGACATGCACATTACTTTTATGCTTCTTGGCATGGGCAAAGGCTGATTTTAGCTCAGGATTGGCAAAGAATGAGCCATTGGAGATCGAGTTGTCTATCCTTGGTAAATCCTGAAAAATGATTTTCCCAGCCCCCATTGTCATATGCCCCACCTCACTATTTCCGTCTACCCCTTGAGGCAGCCCTACGTTGATGCCAGCAGCTTCAAGATAAGTATGCGGGTACTCAGGCCAGAATTTATCTAGATTGGGTGTGTTGGCAGATGTGACTGCGTTTCCTGGACCAGGACCAGCTACACCAACACCATCCATAGAAATCAGAACTAATGGTTTTGGTCTAGATGTTTGGTTGGTTTCCATAGCTTACATTGTAAAACCTAATCTACCTCTAGCCAAGTGCTTCAGGTTTGATTAGAATATTGCTAAACATTATTACCTATATGGAGCCAAAATCCAAATTACCTAAGATTCATATCAAATACTTGCATTTGGCGATGGTTGTATTGCTACTCTTGTTGATAGTGGTCGTCTTTTGGCGGGGGGTGGTTGCACCTACCTTGCCATCAACCACAACACCCCCCGCCAACCCATATGACAATCTCGGCCCGATTGATCAAGTAATGCACACGGATAATACCAAGGTCCAATTTGCCAATTTCACAGCAGAGTTACCGCCCAAATGGAGCTTAGTCGCCCAACTAAATTCTCCGTCCGGAACTGCTCTCAGGTGTATTGTCGATGGTTGCAAATTGGCCTTAATCGGGCCAGTAGATGATAGTGCCCAGTTGCTGGAGATAATCTTGTCTACAACAAGCTCAGTGAAGCCGTTATTGGAGACACCGGATCTAACGTACGAGGACCTAAAAGTTCCGTTCTTGGGCAGAGAAATGACTCTGCGAGCCTATAGACAGACTATTTACAAAATTTCTCTTGATGAACAGGGCAATGAGCAAACATTAGGACAAGAGACTAGTGGTATTTTGCAGGTAGATGGATGTGATCCGACTACAAATGCTTGCTTCTTTGCTCTCCTGAACCCATCTTCAGGAGTAAATGAATTGCAGTTGGCTGAATTGCTAGAATTTATCTCTAGCTTAAAGATTATTCCTAATTAATCCTCTCAGGTATAAACCCTGTGGCTGTGACGTATAGATTGTAAGTCTTTTGCTCGTTTTGACTCTTTACCGAAGGAATAGGGGCCGGAGTGCTCAAGAATGCGCTGTTTACAAACATGTTTGTTGGCCAGCTATCTTCGCTGTCTGCAATAAGTTGCCAAATCCCATCAATTCCATTGTTAACCTCGAAGTTGGAAGTGATAATTCTAGTATTCTCGGCATCGACATCCAAATTGTATCTACCGTAAATATTTGTGATCTTGTAGATGGTTTGGAAGTTGAATAACACTAGTCCACTATGTAGTTGGACTACAGGGCCGCCAATGTGCACAGAATCACCATAGAGCTTGAAATCTTGCTTATCACCTGCCAGTGAACCTCGCTCAGGCTTGAATAGATAGTTAAACGCGCTTTGCTGAATATATGGTTGATAGGTTACATCAATATATTTACCTCCCTCATCTTCTTTTAGTTCAGAGACTGTAAATGTCGCTACCAGTGTTTTTCCTACAACTGGAGAGTATGTATTTAGCCATAGCCCGAAAGCCAGGCTTGCAGTTACAAAAATACACGTGAATAAGAATACTACAGCAAGAATGGCAGAAAGGATTATCTTTGTGATGGATTTCATAGTAGAATTATAACCGATATGTCTCAACTGAAGAAATCCGAAATCAGGGCCTTGCGCAAGAGCTTGCCCTCCCGCCCAGAACAGGTGGTGTTAGTACTCGAAAACATTCAATATGCACGTAATGTGGCAGCGATGTTCCGCACTGCGGACGCGGCTGGGGTGAACCGAATATTTCTTACGGGAATCAGTAAACAGCCGCCCTTTGGGAAAGAGCTACAGCAGGTATCACGTCACAAAGAGAAGTCCGTACAGTGGCAGTACTTTCAAGATACAAACTCCGTGATAAACAAACTAAAAGGAGATGGCTTTTTCATCATTGCGATTGAGTTGGCTGAAGGTGCCATCTCCCACCAAGAGTTACCTGCAGCCATCGAAGGTAAACAGAAGATCTGTTTCATCTTGGGCAGTGAAGTTTACGGGGTCAAGGAGTCCACTTTGCAAGCTACCGATCTCCAAGTATATGTACCTATGTACGGTAAGGGTGCGAGTTTGAATGTTACTGCCAGCGGAGCAGTTGTACTTTACAGCTTTTAGGTGAGATTTGACTTGTCAAAGATATAGGAGTACCATATCGACGTTTTGCGAAAATTAATATGAGAACAGAAATTGTTTGTACTATCGGCCCAGCGTCTTGGGACCAAGAAATAATGAATAAGATGGCTGCGGCGGGGATGAAATTCGCTCGCGTAAATGGTGCTTTTGCCGACGCAGCCGAGTTAGATAAGGTTGCCGCGCTAGCGCGCGGCACAGGAGCCGAAATCAAATTGATGTTGGATGTCAAAGGACCAGAGGTCCGAATGAATAAGTTTTCTAACCCGATTGAGCTTTTCCCAGGGAAAGAGATAATAATTGGCAATGACGAAACTAGTGAGATATTCCCCGCAAATTACCAAGACCTATACACCAAACTTCAACCAAGACAGCGCATGGTGATCGGAGATGGAGATGTCGAGCTAGTGCTTGACCGCATTGATGGAGATAAGATGGTTTGCAAAGTTGTATTTGGTGATACTTTGAAGCCAGGAAAAGCGTTGAACCTTCCGGGGGCAAATTATGCTACGGATGTACTCACGGACAAAGATAAAGAAAACATTGCACACGCAATTTCTACAGGCTGGGAGTACGTATCGGCTTCTTTCGTGCAGAGCGCCGAAGCAGCCAAGCAGATCAATGAGATAACTCAGGGCAAAATGAAACTAGTAGCCAAAATTGAGGACCAAATGGGTATAGACAACATAGATCAAATATTGCCTGAAGTTTGGGGCATTATGATTGCTAGGGGCGGCCTGGGAGTCGAGTTAGGATTTGAAAATGTGCCGGCCGCCCAACGTCTTTTGGTCGCCAAGGCACATGCTGCAGGTAAGTTTTCCATTGTGGCTACTCAAATGTTTGAATCGATGATTCAAAGTCCTCGTCCCACAAGAGCTGAGATTAATGACGTTGCAACTGCAGTGTGGCAAGGAGCAGACGCTGTCATGTTGTCAGCCGAGAGTTCTGCAGGGAAGTACCCCGTAGATGCTGTAGAATGGATGGCCAAAGTTGCCAATGCGGCTGAGCTACAAAGCTAGAATCACCCAATAGCGTTCTTGCGCATAAATTTTACGATCCCGTTTGAGTCCTCAGCTGGTCTGCGCATCATTCGGTACAGATTATTCACTATTTGAACAGCTGCTTCGAACTCTGGCTCAATACTGATATCGACTAGTTCTAAGCTGGCATATTCCTCATGACTCCGCGCTAGAATTTTGATCTTCGGATTCAATTCTCGTGCCTTAGACACAACCGCTTCGACATCGCTAGTGATAGGCAGCGCAGCGACCAAGACTCTTGCGGTTTCAATTCCAGCACTTTTGAGAATGTCAGGATTTGTTGCGTCGCCAAATATTACATTCACTCCTTCGTTGTTTAGCTGTTCGGCCACGGTTGCTTCCATCTCAATTACTACGAAAGGTAATTGGGACTTCATGATTGCGGCACTTACATACTTACCCACCCGGCCATGGCCACAGATCACGATGTGGCCCTTCAGCTCCTTCAACTCATTCTCATCGACATAAGAGTTATTTAGGAACAAGGCCCGATAAAGGTTTGGAGAGGAAAGTCTCAGCCTATGCTCCAAGAATTTATAGACACTGTTGATTGAGTTTAGAAGTACCGGGGTCAAAGCCAT
>JAEUSD010000017.1:0-337 GCA_016788825.1 Candidatus Doudnabacteria bacterium
AGATTTCTGTGAATTTAGGCTCAATCAATTGGAGATCATGTCTAATGATTAAAGCGCCACGCTGATTGTTAATTTGTGTTTCCCATGTTTCTACCTGAGGTGACATTTTCTTTAGAGCGCCTTCCTTCTCTAGTTTACTTATTATCTTAGCTTCTACAATTGGATCTACTTCATTTGGATCGATGTACTCTGGCTTCTGGAACCTCTGATAGGTGAACACCCCTTCGTCCTCTAAAAGAGAAGCAGCCCGGATATTCTCCATGACTTCAAGAACATTCTTGTAATGATTTAGGGTTGCCTTATCCATACTTATCCGATTATAACTTAATGGAACCCT
>JAEUSD010000017.1:347-25029 GCA_016788825.1 Candidatus Doudnabacteria bacterium
AAAGGAAATCGTAGTCCAGTTGCCAACAATAAAAACAGGGTAAATCAGGGTATGGAAATCGGAAATACTGGAGAATACTGGAATGGAATGAGCAAAATATGGGTAAATGAGGGGATAGAGTATAAGAAATGGTGGAAAATGATGGAAATCAGGACTCTCGTAATTACTCTTATTGATTTTGGTGATAAAATCTTTGCATATTACTCGCAAGAGTAACTATCTAAACCTAGCTTGCTAGGCATGATAGAGAAAATCCGACAAAAGAAAACGACAGCCCGTCGTTCAGTACTTTTGTCGGTGTATCCCGAAAGGGGTATGTGGGGCCGAAAGGCTTCCGCTGGCGACGGGCTTTGGTTTTAACCCTCTCCAGTAGAAGAATTTCTCCCCTAAAACAATTTAATATCTTATTTCTCTACCATGAGTATTAAACCTCGCCGACAAAGGGCCTTAATGCTTCTACTTGCTGTTCTGCTACCTATCTCCTTCATTGGAGCGCTTTACTTTGGTGGTGTTTACATCATCGAGAATCTCATCATTGCTGCAATAGTTTACAAACTCTTCTGGCACAGAAGTTGGTCACGTAAGAAAAGAATTCTAGTTATTCTAATCCCTTTGCTTATCTGCTTCGTAATTCATCTGTATATCTACCAGTTGCAGGTGGATACAATCCGCTCGGCTAATCGTGTTGTAACTGGACTAGAACACGTAGATGGATCAGATTCCTGCGTGGATGCTGCCTTAGAGCAGTATGATGCTGATTGGTTAGTAAATTGCGAAGCTCACTGGGGAGTAACCTACAACTCTATGGAAGAAGCTAATAAGTGTGAGCTGCCAGAATCCATAGCTACACCAATTCAAGAGAAACTAGATAAAGCAATAGCCAAATGCTCGAGATAACGCAGCAGTTTAGTTATTTGACTACTATATGTAGTAAATTTCTAAACTGGTTTTAAGCTTTACCTTCGACGGTTGTTGGAGGTAACATCTTCTATGTCTTTCAACCAAAATGAAGTCGATACATTACTAGCTGATTGTCGGAGATGCTGCTGTATATGTCACAAGTTTTGCGGGGTACATATTGAACTTCACCATGCAGATCATCGTAGTGAAGGAGGTAGTGATGACATTGAGAACGCAATTCCACTTTGCTTTGACTGCCATGCAGAAGTTGGGCATTACAACAGCGATCACCCCCGTGGGAGGAAATTCACCGCTGAGGAACTACGCAAACACAAAAAGAATTGGCTGGAACAGGTCAGCAGCATAGGTGTAAATGGTTCTACAGTAGAGTTCAGTAGGGACGTAGGTGCAATTCAGTCCATGAGTGATGAGTTACAGTACAACTTGACGGTTCTAACTAATAATGGTGTGGGGTTACTTGGGTCTACATGTCAGGTAAACTTTGAACGCGCTATCAAAGAAGGAGTTATAAAATATCTACCAGATGAAACTAGAAACAAGGTCATGATAGCTTATGCCTCTAGCTCTAAGTACAACCGTGCAGTTGAGATGTATATTGCAAACCCACCAAGCGCCACTAATCCAACTGGCACAAATGGCCAACTAACCAATATAGTATCCAGAGCCACAACCCAGTTGCAGGAAGCACTGCGATTATTGACCGTTTTTATAAATGAATCGCCTAGTATTTGAGCCAAATGTCAGAAAGCATAGAAATCACAATAAGCAATCAGCAAATAAGAAAATCGATTAGTCTAGATGAAGTTAGAAAGTACCTGATTGGTAAACTACGTGAGGAAATTTCCGCTCCTAATGGAAATCAAACCTCATACGGCTACGATGTATATTTACCGAAGTACATGCGCAACTATATTGCCGACGTACTAAATGTACGCGATACTACCGCCGAGGGTCTCTTACGTCCTCTTTCACCTCTATTTCTTAATGCTGCCTGGGAGCTGAGCACCAGGGGCATCATTCGTCCAGGAATCGTTCAATATCAGGCTCAAAGTACAGAGGATGGGAATGCTGGTAATGGCTATTCGTTTACACCTTATGGAAGGCAATGGCTAGGTGAAACTGGGCATGATGACTATATCCCTACAGCACCGGATGCTTTCGTCAACCTCTTAACACCTTATCAATCACGGTTTGGGTCAACATTTATGCAGAGGAGTGATGAGGCTATTAGATGTTACGGTGCACATGCTTATTATGCATGTTGTGCGATGATCGGTGCAGCAGCCGAATCTATAATTCTAAAACTAGCTATAGCTAGAACTGGAGATGAAGCTAAAGTCACAAAAGAGTACCAAGAGCATAATGGTACCAGTAAAACCCTAAATACATTGACACATGGACAGTCGGGAGAGATTAAGCGCATGATAGATAATGCTTTTGAATTAATGAAATATTGGAGAGATGCTGCGGCACATGCAGATACCACCGAGATCACCCCTAATGAAGCCTTTACCTCGCTAGCTCTGCTGGTAAGGTTTGCACGTTTCAGCGACGAGAAGTACGACGATATTATTTCTAAAACTCAACCATAAATGGCAGTCTCCGAATTCATCGAACATCTGGAATATGAGCTGAGAATGCTTCTTGGTGCAGATCAGATGATTAAACTGTGTGCTCTAAAAAGAGAGATTGGTAACCCAGTCAACTACTTCAAAGACTCAGCTTATATGCATACCAGGAATCTTTATAATTTCTTTTCGAATAAACGTAATGACGCAAATGTTGAGGATTTTATTCAATACCCGTTCGATGTGACTGTCTATAATAAGTGGTCAGATGCTCTCCACTCCCATGCTTTACACATTAAATCAGATAGAGTCACTCCTTCTAATGTTGTGGATGGTCAACACCTAAACGAGCAGGTACCTAATTTCGTATCTGACATTTTGCGCCTTTGGCAGGATTGGATAGACGCTACTAATAGCCAAACCGATAAGCAGGTGTTAGTCGATGCTTTAGCCCGAGCTCAGAAAGAAGCCCAAGATGATTACGACAGCATGAATTTAAGATTAACTAACGTATAGTGAACTATGTTAAAACTAGCTAGAACTCAACTAAAAACTGCTCTGTACACCCTAGCGGGCGCAATAGTAGGAGGAATAGTATCTGATTTTATTGTGCGGGTTGCTACCTTTGATGGTTATATTGAAATGACTACTGTAGTTAGATTTATAATAATCTATACGCTAATTCTAGGCTTGGCATTGTCAATTGCATTGTATGCACACAACTATCCTAGTGACCCAGTTAAGCATTTTGCATTAAAGACTAGACGTAAAAGTAAAACTGTTCGAGTAGGAATATTCAATGACATTCCGTGGACAGAGAACGAGGATACTAATCACAGCTGGAACAATATAAAGCCAGAGGTATGGAAATCAGTTTTTCTAGAAAACTACCTTAACAATGGCCACGTAATTGTAGATATGGTCAACACTGGCAGTAACCTTTACGAATACGATATTCTGGTAAATCCCTATGGTGGACTTTATAAAGACTCCAATCTGGATAAAAGACCCGTACTCAATAAAATCCTCGACTATGTGAAGGAAGGCGGTTTATACATTAATGTCAGTGACACTCCTTTTTACTATACGTTTAGAGAAGAATTAGGTTACAGGGTAGAATCGAGGATTCAAGGTGTGTATTTAGGTCATCCATTTCCCGGACAAATAACGCCACTCACTAGTGAGCTCAATTTCTATTGCACGCAGCACTTACATGGCGAAATTTCAGAGAGCTTCACTGACGATTATAAATATCTCGAGTTACATGAGAAGCCTAAAATTAAAATGTTTCGCTTTGCGCCAGTTACAGGGACAGGTATTAAATCAATTTATGAGCCTGTTATAAGAGATGGTAAGGAATACAGTTCTTTATTCTTTGCTAGGTATGGTGATGGGAGTTTTCTTATTTCCTTACTACCTTTTTACTTAACTGAGGAAACAAACATTAATGGTGAGTATCAAGCGCGATGGCTTAAATTAATAGCTACGTTAGCAACCTCCAGACTAGCAAAAGCAAAGCTAGAGTCGGCCGTGCTAAAGTAAGTTCGAAAGTCGTCCCATCTTTGCAGAAAGCGTAAATATTCTTGGTGGAATTTCTCAAACTAACTTCCGATCACGACTCAACTTGTTCTCCCAAAGCCACTTGGATAGCCATCTCGCGAGTATCTAGTCCTACGCTGGAGACTGCCCCTTGCATCAATGAAACAAGTAAATCTCTCTGAGGACCGGTCATGATCTTTAGGTGCGCTCTGTCCCTTTCCTGCTTAGTCATAGGCGTATCTGAACGAAATTGCTTATAGATGATTACATCATGAATGTTCGCAACTAGTAAACTGGTCTCCCCTTCTCCAGTAGGAACTATTACTCTGCAGGCCCGATCTCTCACTACATGCTGATGTTGCGCCAGCTCGGGAGCTGGCGCCCATTGCCGAAAAATCTCAAATTGAACACCTTCCCAGGTAAGAAAGATTGAATCGTTGTCCATGTTTGAAGGGTAATGTATCTTCAATGCTTCGAAAACACTATCATCCAAGCAGACCAAATCTATGTCTTTCGCGCCAAGTCCATACCCAGCTAATTCAAACCCCATTATTTCTAGCGAGAGACTGCCGTGAACGAGTACCCTTTCCAGGTCTAAGTGATGCTGGTCGAGAAACCTAAGGAGGAAGGCTATTTTGTCTTTTGGGGGCCAGGTTTCGAATCGGACCTGCAACGTTTCAGACCCGTACTGGTCTCCGGTAAATAGCAAGGTGTTTGGGTAAGTTATAAGCTGGTTATTATCCCAAAAACTTTCTCCTTTGTGCAGGTACTCCAAACTAGTTTTTGTTAGGTGTATATTTGGCTAGCTTATAATTATCTAGATGGACTTATTACGCAATTACTTCGACCCAGTGCTTGTTGTCGCTTGTGGTCTCGCTTTACTATTAAGTTCCACGCAGATACTGCCAACTAGCGTAACCACAATTCTTCTTGTGATTATAAACTTGCTCGGGATTATCCCCGTTGTACTTAGTGCCGTCCGAGCCCTCAGATCCAGAAAGATAAGTGTTGATCTGCTAGCGAGTATTGCCTTGATATTCTCATTGATAGCTGGCGAGTTATCCTCAGCAGTATTTATAAATTTGATGCTATCCTTCGCGAGGATTTTTTCTAAATATACTGAAGGCAGTATCCGCCGCGCGCT
The DNA here is from genome assembly GCA_016788825.1 of Candidatus Doudnabacteria bacterium. Classification (GTDB taxonomy): domain Bacteria; phylum Patescibacteriota; class Dojkabacteria; order J137; family JAEUSD01; genus JAEUSD01. The sequence continues at coordinate 5,520 of JAEUSD010000017.1, forward strand.
GGAATCTCTTTTAGAATTGCGCCCACAAACAGCGCGCGTATTTAGGCAGGGTGACTTTGTCGAAGTGAACATTTCAGAATTGGTCAAAGGCGACATTGTAATGACAAAATTAGGCGAGAGGATTGCCGTGGACGGAGAGATTGTCCAGGGAAGCGGGAGTATTGACCAATCATCGTTTACAGGGGAGTCTATTCCTGTTGAACGAAAAACTGGAGATAAAGTGCTCACCTCTACCCTGCTAGTTGCGGGTGAGCTCCAGGTACGTGCGGAGAAGGTGGGGGGAGATACTGCGTTTGCCAGGGTGGTGCGGTTAGTGGACGATGCTCAGAAGAATAAATCTCGGATTGATGGTTTGGGGCAAAGATTTGCCAGCATTTATGTCATTACAATCTTGGTTATTTCTATAGTTCTGTTCTTTGCAGGGCATAGTCTGAGTTTGGTATTGAGTGTTTTATTGGTCGTATGTGCCGATGATATTGCTGTGGCTATCCCCTTGGCTTTCACCGCAGCTATGTCGATGTTAGCCAAGAGAGGGATTCTTGTGAAAGGTGGTATATATCTTGAAAATTTGGGAAAGCTAAAGACCCTACTTTTTGATAAAACTGGAACACTGACCACAGGGAAGCTACGGGTAAAGTCGTTGATGATTTTGGATGATGAATTCGAAACCTCTCAAGTAATCCAAATGGCAGGTAGCTTGGCAGATTTCTCTACTCATCCTGTTTCTAAAGCAATTCATCAATACATGCATGACTCTAGACTTAAGATAGAGACTGTTATTGGGTTTAAGGAAATTTCGGGAAGTGGTTTGGAAGGTGAGATAAGTGGGATGCACTTAATATTAGGAAGTCTGAAGTTCATGGAATCGGTCAATGTTGGTGTGGACAAAGCAGCTGAATCGCAAATAAATGAACTGGTGAAGCAAGGGGATAATTTAACTTTTGTTTCAATTAACAAAAGTTTAGTTGGAGTGTTTACGATTGCAGATGAAGTGAAAGTCGAGGCGAGATCTGCGATCTCGCGATTACACGGGCTGGGGGTAGATGAAATCATTATGCTTACTGGGGATAACGAACAGGTTGCAGGTAGCGTTGCCGGGCAAGTTGGAATAACGAAATTTGAAGCTAACTTATTGCCCGAAGACAAACTCAACTTTGTGCAAAGAAAGATTGCAAAGGCTGGTGTTGTGGGAATGGTGGGCGACGGGGTGAATGATGCTCCAGTTCTGAACTTGGCTACGGTGGGAATTGCTATGGGGGCGATTGGGAGTGATGTGGCTGTGCAATCTGCTGATGTGGTTTTAATGCGTGATGATTTGCTTGAGATCCCATATGCTGTGAAGGTGGGGCGCAGGGTGAATATGATTTCCAAACAGAATTTTGTACTGTGGGTAATCATGAACGCCGTGGGTTTGGTTTTGGTGTTCAATGGTACGTTTACGCCAGCGAGTGCAGCGGCGTACAACTTCGTGACAGATATTTTTACTATCTTGAACGCGATGCGGGCTATGCGTCCAATTAGGTAATTTAATTACAGGAGTGCTAAAGAATTAGTGGATTATCTTATAGTTGTGTGGTATCATTATCATAGTTCTTCAGGAGGCTAGTAGACTTTGTCTAGGTAGCTCAATAAAGAGAAGTCCTACCCAAAGCGATTTGGATGGAATGCCAATCTTAGAGCGTCTGAAGTTATTTTAGGAACATTTGTTTCTAGAGTAGCTTTGGGCGCTTTTTGTGGTCCAAGGTAACTGAATATCATATTTTTTATTCAGCTTATCATGGCAAATGAAAAGCAATACAAACTAAATACGTTGTACGTAGCAACAAGAGGTGTGGAAGAATACAGAGCTTCCATAGCTAAATATATACAACCAGGTGATAAAGTCCTTGAAATTGGATGCGAATGGGGAACAACATCTACTCTGCTCTACGAGCGCTGTCAAAATCTTGTCGCAACTGATGTGAGTGCTGAGTGTTTGGTGCGAGCACGTCAAATGTATCCTGAAGTTCGGTTTGAAACACTCGATGTATTCAATCTGAAAAGGGCGATGGAACTAGGTGCCGATTTCAATAAAATGTATATAGATGTATCTGGGCTCTCTGGATACCGTTCGTTGCTGGATGTGATAGCCTTGCTCGAGATGTATGCAAGTGCATTTCCGCTTGAAGTGATAGTGATAAAAAGCGGTTCGTTGAAAAACTTCGCGAAGAGGTGTATTGCGTGGTAACTACTCTCTTGCGCCGGCTTTTGCCGGCGCAGCGCCGGAGAACTAGTACTTTCGCCGTCTCCCCTGCCCTGCCCTGAGGTTGCTGTACTTGCGGAACTCGCAACAGATGCCTTCCCAGTTTTCGGCGGATAGGTGCACAGGCTTGCCATTGAGAGTTAGATAAGGGAAGCCAGGTAAGGCAATATGCGCCAGGGCGTTCAACACATTATTTATGTCTTCTATTTTGCTTAACCTTTTTAGTGTGGGGAGTGCCCCTGGTCCGATATGGAAGTCTTTGAATAAGTTGATTTTATCAGGGAATTGATATGCAATATCTATTAGGATTTCTGTCCAATGGAATTTTAAATTGAAGGCGAAAGCGGGCAGGATCTTTGGTAATGCCGAATTCACGGTTTCTTCTGAAAAGGTTTGTATTAGTTGTGTAATTTGAGGAATTTTAGTTGGTAAATATAGGCAAAAGAATTCTTCTCTCGTGGGGTAAGGACTTCGTTGGATCGCACTGATCGGGAATACGTATGCCGTACCGTATTTGGGGCGGGAGAGATTCTGTAGTCGCTGCATCACTTTCTCATTATCTTTGGTATAGAAGGATAAGTGCCCAATATCTTTAACTGTTTGCGGACGACAGACAAAACGATGAAAGGCTAGGTTAAGTAACCATAATTCGAAGTTATCTTTCAGTGGTAGAAGGTCTTGATGGATTTGAATAGTTTGAGCATCTAGCTCGCGGTAGATGTTGCAGAAGCGATAATTCTTTAAGATAGGATCGTCTGAGTAGGGTCTGGGTTTTTCGGCAATTTTATTTTCCCAAGCGTGCATTCGCTTAGAAGCGAATAAACTAATCTCTTTGATCAAATTTTGCTCCAGGTGAGCAGGTACTTTTGTTTGAGGTGGTTGAGATCTTGTATGTTTCTCCCAATGTGAATAGAGGTTTTGCAAGTCTTCGGGGATTTCCATGGATGAATTTTACAACACGAAGCAAACTAATTCGAAAAGTTTCTATTGTTGTAGCCTCCTCTCCATGAGTTCGAAGTACCTCTCTTGTAGTTGCTTGACCAGTTCTCTTACCTCTTCTGTGTACGCCTTAGTCTTTCTGTTATCTGGGGTGATAAGCTTGATATTTTCTTGGTCAAGTTGCCTCAGCCTTATCAGCCATTCAGACACTTTCTTAATTTCATCCATGAGAATATACTAATTGTTTGTAGGCCAATTAACAAATAAGATTTACAACTTTCTCCCAAATTAAACTATAATTTAGTCTCTTAAAAACTAACAATGCAAAAAATTATCCCTCATCTCTGGTTCGACAAAGAAGCAAAAGAAGCTGCTGAGTTCTACACTTCGGTGTTCCCAGATTCGAAGATTACAAACAACTTTATCATTCATAATACACCGTCGAATGATGCTGAAGTCGTTTCATTCAACCTTTGGGGATATTCCATGCAAGCAATTAGCGCTGGACCGATGTTCAAGCTGAATCCTTCGATTTCATTTATGGTTAATTTTGATCCATCTCGAGATCCAGAGGCCAAGGCAAAGATTGATGAAGTATGGAGCAAACTTATCGAAGGTGGGAAAGCACTGATGCCGATTGATAAGTATTCATTTAGCGAGAGATATGGTTGGGTAGAAGATAAATATGGTGTAAGTTGGCAACTTATTTTAACCGATCCAGGTGGGGAAGAACGGCCTGCAATTATTCCATCTTTATTGTTTGTGGGGGATATGTTGGGGAAGGCCGAGGAAGCGGCGAGATTTTACACTTCTGTTGTAAAAAACTCGCAGCTGGGCGACATTGTTCACTACCCTGCTGGAATGGAACCAGACACAGAGGATACTGTGATGTTCGCGGATTTTCAACTTGAGAATCAATGGTTTACAGCAATGGACAGTGCGCTAATGCATGACTTTACTTTCAACGAAGCGATTTCATTCATCATAAATTGTGAAGATCAGGCCGAAGTTGACTATTATTGGGAAAAATTGTCTGCTGATCCTGCGAATGAGCAGTGTGGTTGGTTGAAAGATAAGTTTGGTGTTTCATGGCAGATTGCACCAAAGGAGATGGATGAATGGTTGTGCAAGGGTACTCCAGAGCAAGCTGCCCGGGTAGTCGAGGCGTTTATGCCGATGAAAAAACTTGATGTAGCAAAGCTTAAGGAGGCGTTTGAAGGGAAATGAGCAACAAAATTATCCGTACAATCTGCTATTTCGCGGAATCTCCAAACCGAGAGACTGTTGAGCGGCTTAATGAACTACAGAAGAAGTTTGAAGCTGCTGGTTTTCAAGTTCAAACTATCAGACTTGCCACGAATAGTGCTGATTTTAAACACGTGCGGCAAGCGATGGGAGATGAGGGCATCCGCATTAGTTTAGGTAGCTTGCCGCTTGATGTGGCGAATTTGATTCTCCCAGACTTTCACTCTTTCAAGAATATAAATTTCAACATAGAGCTTTCGAAAACAGAAATTACTTTAGATCATGTGCAGCTGTTGCTTGAAATTATCAAAGGGAATGCTGCTAATACGTTCAATTTTACTTACTTATTCAACAGCGTCCCTACTCCATATTTCCCCTCAGCAATTTATGAACAAGACGGATTTGCAGTAGGGCTTCAACCTACCGATCTTGCTGAAGGCTACAAATCCTTGGATGAATGGTTGGCAGTGTTGAAGACTACTTGGCATGAAGTGGTTGAATTAATGGCTGGGGAAAATAATTTTCTAGGTGTTGATTCTTCCATAGCGCCGTTATTTGAAGGTAAAAGCAGCTTGGTGAATTTTATTAAGAAGCTTGGAATAAATTTCCCTGCAAGTGTGACAACTGACATTTATACCCGTATAACGAATTGGATTAAAAGTGAGAACCCAAAACCTTATGGCTTAAATGGATTGATGTTGCCTTGTTTAGAAGATTTTGAGTTAGCTGACGAATACGAGAAGGGAGAGTTTTCTATCGAACGGAATATTTATCTATCTTTACATTCTGGTCTCGGAATTGATACTTACCCAGTGGGCGTTGATGAAAAGCCAGAACGTATTCTGGAGATTCTGAAATTAGTTCAGGCTTTATCAAATAAATATAATAAGCCTTTGTCAGCTAGGTTTGTGTCTGATGGTAAAGCGAGAATTGGTGAGAGAACCGATTTCCAGAACGAATACTTGAAGGATGTTGTAGTGAGGGCGTTATAGTCCTATAGAAATTCTGTATTGCGATTCAATGCGCAAGATTTTGTCTTAGGTTAAGATGGTGTCAGTTAGTTTTTCAATCATGCTAACCAAAGAAGATAGGGAAGAAATACAGAATATCGTAAATAGAAGCGCGGATAAGACTATAAGTTTGGTTGTGTCCAAACTACATAGTATTTTCTTGCGCTCTAACTCTGGAATGTCTAGACTAAGCATATATGAATAAGAAAATTATTTACGTTGGAGTGGCTATTCTTGTGCTAGTAGGTGGCCTGCTTTTGGTGGGCTTTGCGCTTACCGCGTCCCGTCAACAGGCCGAATCCTCCGCTCGAGAAGCAAACCCCAACTTTCACACAGTCGAGGAAGGAGGGGTTTGTGTGCCTGATCGGGGTGACTGCGTCGCAGGGCTAACTTGCGATCAGGGGGTATGCGCGAAGCCATAAGGCTAGACGCCACGAAAGCATAACCCTTACTTGTGAATCTAGTTTGAAGTTTCGATGAATTGTGTGTATACAGCGGCAGAGTTTTAGACTAACTTTCGACGTTTTTGCCACTTTAGGAGTTCTTCTGCTATAGGCATAGTAGTCGCGCTGAGGATTATTAGGCCAAGAGTTCCAATAGGGAGGGCCTGCATTTTGAATACATCGCTAAAGCCAAAGATGACCACGAACCACACTACAGTGGCAAAGAGTATAGATAGGACCATGTACTTATTGGTGAAGAAGCCATAACTAAACACTGACTCTGTAAGGCTGCGTGCAGTGAATCCCCGCATAAGTTTCTGCGCCATATAGGCAGTGAAAGTTGCTGTTTGAGCAATAGCAAGACCAAAGGGATAAGACAAGACGAACACAATAAACAAAAATAAGCTCGAAATAATTCCTTGAATTGCGATGCTTTGCCAGATATGTTTATCAATAATTCCCTCTTTTGAAGATCGAGGTTTTTGTTTCATTACCGAGCTCCCAATCTTCTCTACGGCCATCGACATTGCAGGAGCAGCATCGGTAAGTACGTTAATTAGTAGCAGGCTAAGAGCTGTGAGTGGCGCAGGGTAGTTAAATAATAGGCATAGCGCAAAGGTGCCCACCTGGCAGAAGTTCCCGCTGAGTAGGTAATGCAAATAAAGTTTTGTACGAGCAATGATTACTCTCCCAACCTCAACTGCATTTGCAAGTGCATCGTAGCTTCCTGTTACTATTACATCTGCTGCTTCTTTGACGATATCAGTGGCATTTGTGACTGCAATCCCGATGTCTGCTTTTGAGATTGCAATTGCATCGTTTATCCCATCTCCAGCCATCGCTGTTGTAAAACCTTGTTGCCTAAATAGCTCTACCAGCTCATTTTTATGATTCGGGGTTACTCTTGCAAACACTTGGCACCTTGTAATGCTTTCCAGTATGTCTTTTTGGCCTGCAAAGTGTTTATCCAGATCATCACCAGTCAGTACAAGGTCCGAATTATCGTGAATGATTCCTGCCTGCAGTGCGATTGTTCTTGCAATAGCTGGGTGATCGCCAGTAATAACGATGGGCCTTATCCCCGCATAGCTTAACTTTTTCACCGTTTCTGGTACCTCAGCGCGGAGGGGATCTATCAGGCATATCAACGCGACAAACAATAATCTGGTTTCATCTTCATGTCGAACACCGGGTTTGTGGCCATTTGAAAACTCCCTCGAAGCAAGACAGAGTACTCGGTATCCTTGTGATGCGTAGGACTCAGCTTGGGCTAAGATCAACGTCCTATCCTTCTCAGATAGTGTCTTTGCAGTATCATTACTCACACAATGGTATTCAGTACATAAGGGGATTAGTACGTCTGGGGCACCCTTTGCAAAACCCATCAGACCACCGTTGTAATCCTTAATTACCATCATTCTTTTTAAGCTGCTCGAAAATCTATGCTCTACTTCTCTGGCTTCTAGCTCAAACTCTACACCTATCGTGCCTAAGAACTTTACCAGGGCAGCTTCGGTAGCCCCATGAGAGTTATTGCAGTACTTGATGATTTCTACTATCTTTTTTTCGATATTGTTTGTAGGTTTGAAGTTACCAATATTGATCTCCGAGCTGAAAGTCCAGAATTTATCTACTGCCATCTCACCAGTCGTTATAGTTCCAGTTTTATCAGTGGCGAGAATTACTACAGACCCCAAACCTTCTGCTGCGAGTAACCTTTTTATAATAACTTGCTTGCGTACCATCTCACGCACTCCTAAGGCCAACGTTACGGTCATGACGGCTCCTAGACCCTCAGGAATAAAAGCTACAGCAAGGGATAACGTTTCTATAAGAGCATCAATAATATCTTGGCCACGCCAGAGCTCCAATGCCAAGATTGCTCCACAGAATGTTAACGTGGCTACAAGGATAGTCTTCCCCAACTTCTCTAGCTGCTCTTGCAGTGGGGTTTGCTTAGTGTCTTTTTCTGCAAGCTTAGCAGCAATTCCGCCAAGTTCTGTTCCTAGACCTATCTCAGTGACTATTGCTGTACATTTGCCTTGAACAACAAAAGTCCCACTAAATAACATATTTCTTCTTTCCGCAAGGGTTACATCTTTTTCGATGATTGCAGTATCCTTTGTTATTGGAAGAGATTCTCCGGTTAGAATCGCCTCATTTATTTCTAACTCTTGTGAGGATATTAGGCGAGCGTCAGCAGGAACTTTATCTCCCTCCTGCAAAACGAGAAGATCCCCAGGGACTAGCTCTCTACTATCTAAGGTGTAGATCTTGCCACCACGGATTACTTTTGTGAGCGTGCTGCCGAGTTTTTTTAGTTCCTCGACCGCATTTCCTGCTTTGGCCTCAAGGTAGACCCCAATGCCGCTCATAATTAATACAATTGCAGAGATCAGGATTGCTTCTATCAACTCACCAGTAATTGCAGCAATGATCGCAGTTCCAAGCAGTAACAAAACGATAGGATTGGAAAACTGTTCGAAGAATGCAGCTATAATATTGAACTTGCTGGTAAGGTCGATATAGTTGTGGCCGTATTGCTGTTGCCTAGAGGGAATTGTCTCCAAAGGTAATCCTTCTTTGAGATCTGTTTCTAGCTTCTCTGCTAAATCATCTATCGAGGATCTATAAGCGTGCATTGGGAAGTATAACAAAATACACCTAAATTTACAGCATAGAATTACTCATTCCGGTCTTGGAGAGTTCGCCTGCTTTGCAGATGATTGATCGTTTAGTACAACAGAAGTGACTATTGTATAATGTAGGATGGAAAACGGAAATGATTCTAAGCGTTCTGAGCGCAAAAAACTCATAATTGCTTTTCTAATAATCTTTGCGCTACTTCTGTGTTGCTGTGTAAGTAGTATTTTGTTTAGGAATAATTTTCTGCCTGCACCTGCTCCTAGTGGGGAACTTCCAAGCTCTTCGCAATCAGGTCTGGAGGGCTCGGGCAGTACTAGTTCAACCTCTGTGACTACAACTAGTTCGTCTATATCGGTGAGTATGAGCGGTACGGTTTCTGTAACTCCACCCCCACCTGTGATAATACCTCCACCGCCTGTGGAGCCGCCTCCTTCAACTTCGACTAGTACAACTACTAGCCACGAGAAGATTCCGTTCTAATTATTTCTTGATGAAGGTGATTGCGTGTCCTTCGCGTCCTGCGCGACCAGTACGTCCGATGCGGTGTACGTAGTCTTCTTTGGTTGCTGGTTGGTCGAAGTTGATCACGTGAGTCACGTCTTTGATATCCAATCCACGTGCGGCCACGTCTGTAGCCACCAAGTGGTTGATCTTGTCATCGCGGAAATCTTTCAAAGCGCGTTGTCTGTGTGACTGGCGTTTGTCTCCGTGGATAGAATCAACCTTATGGCCATGCTTTACAAGTTTATCTTTCAACTTGTCCGCCCCAAACTTGGTGCGTACGAAAATGAGGGTTTTGTAGTAGGCAGGGTTGGATAAGATTTGGTTTAGTTTGGTCAATTTGTCATCGTCGGAGCCATAGTGCAGGATTGACTGCTTAACTGTCTTTGCGGTTTCGGCATTTAGCACAGATACGACTTGAGGGTCTTTGCTGAATTCACGCAAGAGCTCAGCAACACGTTTGTCCAATGTAGCTGAGAAAAAGTAAGTCTTTGACTCAGCACTTTTTTGTTGCAATATGTGACGAATGTCTCCGATAAATCCCATGTCCAACATGCGGTCGGCTTCATCCAGCACGAAGTGCTGTACGTGTCCAAGTTTTAGCAGGCCGCGATTATTCAAATCTTTGATGCGGCCTGGAGTTCCAATTACAAAATGGGGGTGCTGTTTGATCTCGCGGATTTGGCGGTCCATAGATGCTCCTCCAATCACAAGTGCACTGCGCAATCGGGTGTTCTTGGTGAGATCGCGGAATTCATTGTTGATTTGGAGCGCCAACTCGCGAGTTGGCGTGAGTACCATGACGGCTGCGGGGCGGTCCATCAATTTATCAATTATAGGGATCAAAAACGCAGCCGTCTTACCTGTTCCAGTATTTGCCAATCCAACTACTTCCTTGCCTTCGCTGATCAAAGGGATAATTGCTTGTTGGATTGGGGTTAGTTTATCGAAGTTCTTAGCCTCGAGGTTAGCTACTAGTTGTTTATTTACCTTCAGGGCAGAGATTGGGATCAGTTCTTCAGTTGTGATGTTTAGGGTCGGCCACTCTGGATGAGTAGCGTTTGGTTTGACGGTGGTTGAAGAGTGAATGATGTTTGTGGGATCAAATACCTTGTTGAGTCCTCTACCGCCGCGAGGTTTAGACCTGTTGAACCGATCTGTAAAATCTATGCGTGTGCGGCGGAAGTCTGGCTTACGCCTATTGCTTTTATTGTACATATATAAAGTTGTATGAAATTAACATCCTCAAACCCTAAGGATAAAGGGGGAAGACGTATCGGAGGACTTTAAAACCTGCGCCAACACCTTCGCAACTATAGGATTATAGCATAAATATGTCCGGATTTGCTATTCTTCTCGCATGCAAATTTACCGAGACCTAAGTGATCTACATGATCTTACTAACGAACAGTTCTCAGATATAATGGAGGAAAGGGTGAAGTATATATTTCAAATATTTGATGTACTAAATGTGTACCCAAGTAGCGATAAAGAGAAGATATTTAATCTCATTATGTACTTATGTACTAAATTCTTCGGTAGCCTGCAGGTAGAATCCAATAGTGAGACTCACAGAGAAAAGATTTATTCTGACGCTGGGTATTGTGTGTTGACGTTACTAGCTACACGATTAGAAGATGCTTTGTTTGTACTAGATTATGAAGGAGCCCCTCCGCCTGAAATGGCTGATTTCATGACGGCTGATGATCTAAAATTTGAAAATGAGCAGTACCACCTGTTCCAGAGGAATGGGATCGCCCTAGCTTTTCAGCAAGGGATGGAGACGGTGGATAGATGGATTCAAGAAAACTTATTTGCTCCTAATATACAAGAAGTACGGGGATTGGCAGCTTGGCTTCATGATCTATTTAAAGCATTTTATGGCGGTGAGTCCTAGTGGGTGTTTTCGCACTCGGCCGAGCAGAATGCGAGGCCGCCTGGGCTTAGGCAGTCTGAGCAGACGATGATGTGTTTGTGGCAGTTCAGATTTGCACAGTTGTAATAGTCTTCGCATGGTTTGTCGCATTTGGCGCATTTCCCCACGATGACGCGTTTGGGGTCATCTAGATTGAAACCCATGGTGACACGACCATCAAACACATACAGCTGGCCGTTAAAGTCTTCGTTGGGGTACTTTTCCATGTAAGTGACGATACCGTCTTGGAGCTGGTAAACGTCGTTGAATCCGTTATTTACGAGGTATCCGGAGGCTTTTTCGCAGCGGACGCCACCTGTGCAAACTGTGACAACGGTCTTATCTTTGAGATGGGCTAACTTTGGCAAAGCCTCCGGCAAGTCTCTGAAGTTGGTCAAGGGGGGCAGTATGGATCCAGCGAAGTGACCCACGGCATGCTCATAATCGTTACGCATATCTACGATATAAAATTCTTTGTCGCTGTGAATCCAATTGTGTAGTTCTTCGGCTGAGATGTACTTACCTGTTACTTGTGTAGGGCTAAAATCTGCCTCACCTAGGTGCAAACTGACGATTTCATCCCGGAGTTTGACTGACAATTTGGGAAATGCCTCACCCGTCCCTGGGCTGCGCTTGAAATTAATATCTGCTAGCCGAGGGTCTGCTGTTAGCGCAGCCTGGTATTTAGCCGTATTCTCTATTGTTCCTTCTACTGTGCCATTTATCCCTTCTGTTGCAATGATTACTCTGCCTTTCAAACCTAGTTCTTGGCACAACGCTTTGTGCGCAGCCGTGAGCTCAGCCGCGTCGGGTAGGTCTGTATATTTGTAGTACAACAAAATTTCATAGTTTTCAGCCATCCGGAATTATACTAAACTAAACGGTATTATTTCTATGTTTATGCAAAAATATTCTCCAATTTTAGCTCTGTTTGTATTAGTAGCTTTGACAGTGGTTAGTGGAACAGTAATTTATATCAGTGGTCAGAAGAATGCAGCGGCTACGAACCAGGAGGTTGTGGTCACTATTGAACGGGGACCATGCTTTGGCTTTTGTCCAATTTATGTTGCTAGCGTAGATAAAGATGGCAATGTACAAGTGTCTGGAAGTAAAGCAAATACCGAAGGTACGTTCAAAGAATTTTCTATCAGTTACAAATTAAACACAAGTGCTGTGGATGAGATATTTGCTGAGGCTGCGGTGATAAATTTCTTCAGTCTAAACGATGAGTACGTAGACCCTTATATTACAGACATTCCAGAGATGAAGATCTCGTTGACCAAAGATGGAGTAACAAAATCGGTGCGAACTTATGGCCTGGAAGACACTGTCCCAGTGTTTTTGACTGAATTTGGTGAGAAAGTTGACGAATTACTTCAAATCAAGGCTCGGGCTGGGATTATTTAACTCCTCATTAAGGTTCCTTTCGATTGTCCAAAATTCTCCGCCAATCAAAGTCACTAGCTTTTCCGTTATGGATAATTCTACACTTAGAGTTTAACCCAGTGGGGGACATCCCGTAGAGAACAACATCACACATAGGGGTAATAATTAATGTATTGCTGGGGGGGATTTCTTCTGGGCTAAGGACTACTGAATCACTTCCACAAGTGCTGTCCAGCACTATGCTATATCTGTCAAGGGGAATGCTGACTAACAAATAACTAAGCAGGTCGTTGTTGTAGTCAGATAGTGAACCCACAACTTTACGGTCTGAGAACTCATCTAGCCAGCCATGGCCAAGTATGAGAAGTATACGCTTTTTAGCTGACAGTCCTTTTAAATATTGTTGAATGAAGATGCTGTGTGGGCTATCCCTCGTATCTCTCGAAATTTGTCCATCTATACTAATGCCATGCCCGGTTATTTCGTGACTATCTAATTGGGGTATAAGACAAGTTCTGATATTTCTAAGAATATTTTCCACCTCAATCAAATTTGTCCCTGCAATTAAATTCTGCCATATTCTATTTAATCGAGAATTTTGACTTGGAAAATCCAACAAAAAGATATCTAGAAGAGCAGGGTAACCACTTACTTGGGGAACTCCTAAAATATTAGATAGATTCATGCTTATTGGAAAGCTAGTAATAGCTTTCAATTCTAATCCCTTCTTCTGGGGACTAGACGGGAGTAACCTGAGATCAAGTACTTCTGTTTTCGCATCTGGTGCTTCAGCTAACATTAACCTATTCCCATCTTTTGTTTTGCAAACTCGCTGAGCTTGTCTCGTGTTGCCCAGCTACGTTCGTTCTTGGTGAGGTACTGCTTGCGAAGGCGTAGATGATTGGGTGTAACCTCCAATATTTCATCTTTCGCTAGGAAAACGAGCGCAAATTCTAGTGAAAGCCTCAGTGGTGTTTTTAAGGCAACTTGGGTGATCTCAGCTTGGTTGCGGCGGACTCCAGACTTTTCGCGTTCTTTGCACACATTCACCTCCATATCTTGATCGTACTTATTCACCCCCACAATCATTCCCTCGTATACCTCGGTTCCGGGGGTAATAAATAGGTCTCCGCGTTCTTGAATTGTATTCATTGCGTATGCGACTGCAGTTCCAGTTTCAGAGGCAATCAAGACTCCTTTTCGGAATATCTCAGGCTGCTCGGTGTATGGAACGTACTCCAGCACAAAGTTGTTCATGATCAAGTTTCCTTTGGTGGCTGTCAACAGGACTGTGCGAAGCCCAAGTAAGTTACGTGTCAAAATCTTGTAGCTGAGGCGTGCGTGGCCATTTTCTGTTTCCATGTTCAGTAGTTCGCCCTTGCGTTCGCTCACTGCGGTAATCACTTCCCCCTGATACTCTTCAGGGACTTCGATCAGAAGTTCTTCGAGTGGTTCGCTGAGTACACCATCAATTTCACGCATGATCACCTCAGGGCGGCGAACCTGAAACTCGTAGCTTTCGCGACGTAGCTCTTCAATGAGGATGGCGAGTTGAAGCTCTCCCCTGCCAGCCACAAGATAAGCTCCGCCATCCGTCTTAGTGATTTCTAAGCTGATGTTGAGTTCTTGTTCACGGTCTAGACGCTGTTGTAGTTGTTTTGCAGTCACGTATTTCCCGTCCTTCCCGACAAAAGGCGAGCTGCTAGCTTCGAACTTTATTTGTACAGAAGGATGAGAGAGCTTAATCACTGGCAAGGCTTCGATCTGACTTGCAATGCAAAGGGTGCCGCCGATGGCGGTGGATTCGATACCGGAGACGGCGACAATTTCGCCAGCGGCGGCCTCGGATACTTCTTTATATGCCAAGCCTTCTCGGACCATTAACGACTTCACTTGCCCTTTGTCTTGCTTCGCGTTCGGTTCAGGACTGTGTACGACCACTACGTTATCTTTGGTTCGGATTGTTCCCCGTTTGATCTTGCCAATCAAAAACCTTCCCAAATGTGGGTCGAAATCCAAAGATGTAACTTGCAGTTGCAATGGTTGGGTCGGATCCCCTTGTGGTGCTGGTACGGTTTCTACGATTGCATCCAATAACGGTTGGATATTTCCAGGCAAATCTGCGGACTTGGTCAGGTCTCCTGAAGGTAATTCAGCAAAAGCTTTTCCGGCGCGACCGATGGCATAAAATACAGGGAACTCCAATTGAGACTCATCGGTCGCTAGTTCTAGGAATAGATCTGTAACTTTATCCAAAGCTTTTTGGGGGTTGGCATAACTTTTGTCTATCTTGTTGATTACTACAATTGGTTTTAGGCCCAATTCTAGAGCTTTCTTCAATACGAAACGAGTTTGAGGCATTGGGCCTTCCTGCGCATCTACCACGAGCAAACAACCATCGGCCATGTTTAGAGTTCTCTCCACTTCGCCTCCGAAATCCGCATGGCCGGGGGTATCAATTATATTGATCTTATAGTCTTTATAGTTGATGGCGACGTTCTTAGCCTTGATGGTGATACCTTTCTCACGTTCCAAGTCGCCAGAATCCAAGATTGCTTCTTGGTTCATTTCCTCCTGGTTGGAGCGAAAAACGTTGTTCTGCTTCAGAAAAGCGTCGACAAGAGTTGTTTTTCCATGATCAACGTGTGCGATGATTGCCACATTGCGGATTTTGGTTTGATCGATCTTTGTATTCACGGAGCGAATTTTAACACGCTATAGGATTTTTGGGTTGAACTGCCGAGGATTTTTGCTAGAATGTGGTCATGGTAACACTAGTAATGTCATTGACTATGATCTTGGGAGGTCTTGTACTATTCAGGTCTCGTAACCTTTATATTCGTCCTGAAATTGTGCGTAAACTGGGAGAAAGTAAATCCCGTAAGCTACAAGAGTTAATCACGGGATCGATCGTTATCTTCGGCTTCGTAATATTGTTGGCAAGTCTATTTACTGACCTCCTTTAATAGTTAGTCTGGTTCATAAGAATCATCGTCTTGTGGTTCGCCGGCTAGCGACTCCACGTAGTCTTGCAAAGGGCCCAGATATGAGTCGCGCCAGCCGGCAGCAAAGTTTTCTATCTCGCTGGCGGGTAGGTCGTCGTGCTGAAGAGTGAGTTTTGTTCCGCCAGCGCCATCTTCTTCAAGCTCAAAAGTTACAATTGAGGGTTTGTCCCATTCACCGCCGTACCATTCTTGTACTAGCTTCTCCCCGCTAATGACTGCAATGTTTTTACCCCATATATCTCCACCCCATAGTTCCCATTCTGTACCTTCGGCATCATTCATGGTTACGTCGTCTTCCTCATCTGCGCCGCCCCAACCTATTATGTGTTCAGGCTCAACCAGTGCGCGCCAAACCAAGGACTTCGGCGCATTGATGTTGTAGGTCTGCTCTATTTGAGACATTATGCTGGCGATAAGAAATATCTCATAATATATCATAGGATAATAAGTATTGACATGCAATCTCATTCCCTGTAGGTTTATAGAGTTATATATATTAGTATATCTGCCAACATGGGGAATATGATTAGCGATCTCATTCATGACAAAAACAAAAGGGCACTTCTTGTCCTAATAGTTTTGATTTTGCCGCTGGCTGTGCTAGCGTTTGCGCTAATCAGCCAAACACAACTGGGAGATGTAGATGCAGCCCTTGCAGGAGACCCATCTGTAGCAACAAAGGTTATTAAGTCCCCCGGGTATGCAGATGTGGCGAATGAAGATAGTAACGGCTTGAAGATATCCACCGACAATTTCTTTCGTTCGTGGGTAGGTACAGGGCAGACTCCGAGTAAATCTTATTTAGGTATTCGTTTCGTAGGGGAATCTATTCCAGCTAATGCGACAATTGTCTCTGCTAGAGTTGAATTAACTTCGTACCAAGATGCTTGGATTCGAGTTTATTCCGAGATCTTTGCAGAGAAAAATGCAAACCCTGAGTCTTACAGTTCTACTGCAAAGATCTCAGCTAGACCGCGTACTACTTCCAAGTCGATCTTGAGTAATGATGTAAAGTGGAGTGCAGGTCAGACATATATTGTAGACGTGACAAACCCAATCAAAGAGGTGTTTGATGCTTACAAGTCGACTGCAAAGATTGGCTTAATATTCGATGGAACCAAAGGTTCTCCATGGGGTAGAAAAAATTTCTACAGTAATGTAGCTCACTCAGCTGGTCCAAGACTGGTGATTACATATAAGTTGGCCGGAGATCCAGTTCCTGTTCCTCCACCATCTTCGACAACCACATCATCAAGTAGTTCAAGTACTACAACTACAACAGTTTCAACTACTAGTTCATCAAGCTCTAGTACAGCTACAAGCACTACAACCACAACAACTCAAACACCTCCTCCACCGCCACCTCCGCCAGCCGCAGGTGCAAGGTTCAGTAAGGCTTATGATCTTTGGAATCCGGACCCAAGATGGGATACCTGTTCCAAAGAGGTTCACAACAAGTATGTGGTGACAGGGCCAGATGGCAAGATATATCCAACCTGGCACCCACCAGTAGATCCTGCGACAGGATGTACTTTTGGACATGAACATGGTCGTGATCCTAAGTTGGCAGATATTTGGCCAAAGATTCAAGAGTTCTATGCCTATGATGCCAATGGTAACGGAACAATTGAGGCCTCTGAAAAGGCAACTGCCGGTGTGCCTTTTGCATATGTAAATGAGCAGTTAGACGAGTATGCAGCGGCCAATGGCTTGCAATACACCCGTCACGAAGACCATGTTGGTCACAAAGTTGACTGGGAAAACGATTTGAGATTTACTGTCGACCCAGCACCAGGGACTCAAAAGATTGAGACTGGGGTGAATTGTGATTACTTCGTTAAGGTGCACCAAGGGGTACACTCTAAAGATGCATTTAATAACAACTTACACGAGGTATTGTATGCAGCTAGCTGTAACGACGGTCAGGAAATTAGATTGTCTACAATGCAGAAGTTCGGGAAAGTCGGACAATTCACAAGATTGTGCGATCCAATCGGAGATAGAAAGACGGTGATCAATACAGGATTTGATAATACAAATGCTGCTTACCCAAGTGGAACCGGTGATAGACAGATGCAGGATAGAGATTGTACATACAATTACTTCTTAGTACCTGCTAAAGATGCTCAGGGCAATCCTAAGTACTCGCCTAACAGCTATGAAGCCTGGCCTACTGATATCGCTTTGACCAAACCTGGGGGACAAGTTCTGTTGTCCGGTATCAACCTATTGTTTGATGTGTTGGATCCTATCCGTTACTTTGATCCTGCACGTCAAAATAGGGTCGCCTACTTTGCTGAGCTTTGTTATGAGGTAAAGCCAAATGGGGATAGATACCGTGGAGGTCAATGTAGCGGAATCCCATCTGGTGTGCAATGGGATGATCCAAGGTCTAGATTCCGCGGAGTTCACCGTGGTGTTTACTTCAAGCCAGGGACAATAATCAATAACCAGGGTGGCTCGCTATATTGGTTTACAGATCCTTTTGGAGGAAATGCGACAACCAGTACAGCTGCCGGGAAGATCCGTCAGATGGTTATTCAGCGAAATGTAGATTACGCGAAACAATTTAATGGTAACCCTGTACCGGAAGCAATAATTAGAGTACATGCCTCTCAAGGTGTGCACGCTCCGAACTAATTTGTATTGAATGGTCAAAGGGCGGTTCCGCGAAGCGGAACCGCCCTTGTTTTTTGTCTTTAGTGTTAAACTTTTTAGGTGAAAAATTTACAACTTTTTGTGCCAATTATTCTTTTATTCGTAGTAGCTGCGGCCTTTTCGGCTATTGATTCCACTACTACGCAGTTCTTTTTCAAACTGGGGAAATTGGCGAGTTTCATTGCAATTCTTTCATTGTACATTGCGCTCTGCTTACGAGCAGTTTCTTACTTGGCCGGTCAGGCTGGTTTGAAGATGTCGATACCAAAGTTTCTGATCTCATTTCTGTGGCTAAATACTACTCTGTTTGCACTGGTCCATGCGTTTATTAGCTTTGTGGTACTGCTGAGAGGCTTTGTGGGGTTGGAATTCTTGGGAAATCGCTACGTTACACCAATTTTGCTCGGACTCATTAGTTTGTGTTTCTTTTTGGTGACTGCGTTCGCGAATCTGCTTAAGACTAGACTATCTCAGCCAATTCGCAAATGGATACAACCTATGGTTTACGGAACGTGCGGTTTGATCGTTCTGCATGCGTTGATGCTGGGTAGTACGTTCCGCAACATGGAGGCCTTTGTGCCTCGGTTGACTTTGATCTTGGCCACCGCTTTGTTGGCTGCGTGGACAATGTGTGGGTTTGTTTGGTTAAGCTTGAAACTGAACAGAAAAGTGAGTTGGAATTTGTATGGGGTACTGCTGGGACTTTTAAGCCTGATGATTGGTGGGTACTTGGTTTTGGGACGAGGTGTGGAGAATAGGTTTAGTATTCATGCTCAACAAGGGGCGACTCACTCTGGGGCAACTGTGGGCGGACATGAAATGTCTCCTCGGTTTAGTATGAACCTGTCGTACCAACCCTTGGCTTCGCTGGATCAGCCTTTGGATATTGAGATTTCTCTCTTCGATAGCGAAGCCAACAAACTGGTCACAGATTTCAGCCTTGCCGAAAGTGTCCCAATGCATTTTATCCTTGTAGATATTGGTATCTCGGATTTTCGTCATCTTCATCCTACGGAGGTTGAGCCTGGAAAGTTTAAAGTCACGCTGACTGCGCTTGAAGCGAAGACATATATTTCATACATTTCGTTTCAACCTCTTGGTTTCGCCGAGGAGTCGCGAATCTTTAATATTTACCCTGTCAGTCGCGACTTGGACTATGCTGCTGCACCGGATAAGACTTTGTCTGCCAGCGGCGAGGTCAATGTCGGAGAGTACGTAGTATCTTTACAGAGCGGGCTGGAGTTTGTTGCTGACGACTTTGCTACGGAAGCCCGCCCACTCACTTTCCAGGTTTCAACTCAGGCTTCAAACGAAGCCGTTGAGCTGGAGAAATATCTAAACAACTTTGGGCATCTCACGATGATTAACCTTAGCAATTACAGTTATGTGCACGTACACCCTAGGGCACTTGCGAACCAAGAAAAGGCGGATGAGGTTAGTTTCTCACGACCGGAAAATATGGGCGTTCCTGCGGGCGTGTATCGCGTTTTTGTGGAGTTTAAACACCACGGATTAGTTCA
>JAEUSD010000018.1 GCA_016788825.1 Candidatus Doudnabacteria bacterium
GCTACAAAGCCTCAAGTCCATCTGCAAGCCAAATGCAAAGTTTACAGCTTACCTCACCTATGACCCAAAGTTTGAAGCGCAGACAATTGCGGAGTATGAGCTCCCAGAACTATCCACAGAATATTTGCAGACTACCTGGGCAACCCAGATGCGACAATGCGGCTTCGACATTCAACAAATCTCTCAATTAGACGAAGCCGCCAAACAATCCCTAATTCCATCTTGGCCTAAACGTATCCTCTCACAGCGCGATCGGGTAATATATTGTGTTGAGGGGCATATAGCTTAAACTTCAAATTGATTAAAGTTCTCGCTAACAGATTTTACAGGTTAAAGAATTCAACTTAGTAATTATTCTGAGAAGGGATATATCTTGTTTTCAGGGTCAGTTGTCTCTAATCTTTTTCGTATAGCCGTAATACTTTGTATCTGGTCGCCGCCTGCCAGTAATTGGGTTGCGTACTGAGGGGGTAAATATGTCTGGACGTATATAGCTTGCTCTCCACGGTGATACGTAAAAGCAAATACGCAAGAGTTGGTTCTATCGACTAGGTAGGTGATTCCATTGGGGGAAATATCTAGTGCCTTCTGAATATTTTCCTCAACATTTTCACCCATATCTGAAACAATGAAACTTGCGTTGGGAGCGTTAAGCCATTTAAATAAGCCACTTTTAGGAGCGGCTTGAATTCTAGGCAGTTCATCACGTAAGTCGAGAGGTAGTGTATTGAAAGTATAAACTGCTTTATCAGGGGTTTCACCCATAGTTGTAGTTTTAATCAGGTAAATTGTATCACCACATACTCTCATTTGCTACATCCCCATCCCCTCGCTATAATCAACCATTATATTTTACAGTTTCTGCTTCGCGGTAGACCGGTTACATAGTGACCAGAGAAGATAAGTAACTCTTGTAATTTCTGACTACTAGGTAACTTTCTCCCAGTCAGAAGCAGCATCAAAAATTTATGTTAAAACCAAAAACAACCCAGATAGAACTCCCAGAAGGAACTATCACACTGGAGACCGGACTATGGGCTCCCCTCGCTGCAGGCGCAGTCAAATTGACCATGGGAGGGACAACTCTGTTCGTTACCGCAACCGTGGATAATGTAGAGTCTGAACAAGACTTTTTCCCACTCTCAATTGAGTACGTAGAAAGAATGTACGCCAGCGGGATGATCTCCAGTTCAAGATTCCTCAAGCGAGAAGGGTCCCCAAACGACTCAGCAGTAACCAAGGCAAGGCAAGTTGATCACTCAATTCGCCCATTGTTCCCTAAAGGTTTCCGTAAACCAGTATTGATCGTAATGACCGTACTGTCTTATGACGGAGTTCATAACCCAGAAGCCCTCACAGTAATGGGAGCCTCAGTAGCCACAATGTTGGCAGGAGTCCCATTTGCTGGCCCAGCTAGCGGTGCAGTGGTGGCCGTAGACAAAGACGGGAAACTACACATTAACCCTTCATTGAAGCATAAGCCTGAAGAACTCCTTGCTGAATTCTCACTAGCTGGAACAACAGGCAAAGTATTGAACTTTGAAGGTTGGGGAAAAGAAGTTTCGGAAGAAACAATGGATGAGATCATGGATCTCGCGCTTGAACGCATCGCAAAGTTGAACGAAGCACAAAATGACTTCGTCAAAGGCATTGCGAAAGAGACTATGGAGTACAAGGAACTTCCAGTCAAAGAAGAAGTTCTAGAGTATGTAGAGAAAGAAATGAAAGAAGAGATCAAGAAGGCGATCTACCTTTTTGACAGAGAAGAAAATGGGAGACAGATCGCCTTGAGAAGTATCAACGAGGCAGTAGCTGAAAAGCTGATCACCGAAGGTTCAGACATCTCCGCATTCGATATCGAGATGGCTGTAGACTACGTCGGCAAGAAAATCATGCGCGCAGCTGTACTTGCTGAAGATAAACGACTTTCTGGCCGCAAACTGGATGAAATTCGTCCGCTAACCGCAGAGGTAGACTTGCTACCTACTGTACACGGGAGCGCTTTCTTTACTAGAGGGTTAACTCAATCATTATCTATTGCGACTTTAGCTCCAGCTAAGTTAAACCAAATCCAAGAAGGACTAGACGGTGAGTATGAGAAGGGTTTTCTTCATTATTACAACATGCCTAGTTTCGCCACAGGCGAAGCCAAGAAGTTCCAATACCGTCCAGGAAGACGTGAGATCGGGCATGGAACAATCGGGGAGAACGCTCTTAAGTATATAGTTCCAGATCAAAAGGAATTCCCTTACATGATTCGGGTTGTATCTGAGATCCTCTCTTCAAATGGGTCTACATCCATGGCTGCAGTTTGTGCTTCCAGTATGGCTTTGATGGCCGCTGGTGTACCGATGAAAGGTGCAGTAGCTGGGATCGGTGTAGGCTTGGTGACAGACAGTGAAGATGATAGTAAATATAAGCTATTGCTCGACATCGAAGGAGTAGAGGATTTCTGGGGAGACATGGACTTCAAAGTAACTGGAACCAGCAAAGGTATCACCGCAATTCAGTTTGAAACAAAGTTGAAAGGTGTAAAACCAGAAATCTTGAAGCAAGCTTTTAGACTTTCCAAGCAGGGACGCACTCAAGTTCTTGATGTAATGAGCAAGGCAATCGCTCAATCCCGTGCCGAGTTGGCCGAAAATGCCCCACGAGTCGATGTAGTTACAGTTCCTGTAGACATGATCGGTGAGATTATTGGGCCAGGTGGTAAGAATATCAAGGCTTTGACAGAAGCTGGTGAAGCAATTGCTCCAGGCTTTAAGTTGGAGATCGATATCGAACAGGATGGCCGTGTAATGGTATTCTCCGCCAACAAAGAGCAACGTGACTATGTAGTTTCCAAGCTACAGGGCGCCACAATGGCTCCTGAAGTTGGTGCAATTTACGAGGGAATGATCGACAAGGTTATGCCTTACGGAGCATTTATCGATGTGTCACCTCAAATCTCTGGTTTGATCCATGTATCAGAATTGGCAGATGGCTTCGTCAAAGATCCTAATGATGTAGTAAAAGAAGGAGATATTGTAAAGGTAAAGTTGACCAAGATCGAGAACGGAAAACAAAGTTTCTCGATCAAGCAAGCTCAAGCCAAAGAGGGTAAATAAGTGTATACTGACAGCGTATGTTCGCTCGCTTGGTATCTCAAATAACTGACCCAGCTCTGGTGTTTATCCTAGGCGTAATCGTCTTGTTGGTAAATGCCGGGGCTGAGGATTTTTCCCGCGGTTTCGTCTTCGTTTTTGTCCCGACGCTCTTGGTGGGGACGGCGGCGGCGATAGAGTATTTCCGTGCTCGAAGTTCAGAAGTGACCTTCAACCGATATCAGCGTAATGGGATAGTTCTCGCCGCCGCCTTTGCGTTTGGGTTGAACACTGTGATATTTGGCTCGCAGATCTTCCCAAGTGTATTTTGGTTTTCTTTGAGCATGTTGTTTACCATTGCTGCGGTATCGTTGTACTTGGTAAATCACTATTTCGATAAGGCGAGTATCCATGTATTGATGATTTCCGTTTGGACTTTTATTTTGATTGATCAGCGGGGGACTGGGTGGTTTTTACTTTTCCCTTTGATCGTCTTGACTGCTTGGTCAAGATTTAAACTCAAAAAACATACTGGCTCGCAACTACTGTGGGGATTTTTCTTAGCCAGTCTAGTCGGACTACTTAGTTGGGTAGCTCTGTAGTATTAAATTCACATGACAGATAGAGTTAAGCATACCTGGAACAACATCAAAGACGTCCTGCTAAATGAGCAGACCGAGATCCTGAAAGTGGCCGGTTTGCTGATGTTACCTACGATTCTCACAAAAATCACCGGCCAGCTTTTTTCATTATTGGCAGCCGCTAGGCTAGACGCCAAGTCTGACAGTTTGCGTGAATTCTTGGTGGCGAGCGATCTCCCAGAGACGCTTACAAATATTGTGCTTTTGGGGGTGATCAGCGCCGTGGTAATTCCTATCTTGATCGATGTGAAGAACAAGCATGGACGGGAGCGTTTCCTACGTGTATACAATACGATAATCAATGTCTCTGTATTGTTGTTCCTGGCTGTGACGGTGCTGATTATTATTTTTGCACAAGATGCTCTCCTGTTTTTTATCACCTACATCAGTCGACCTGACAATCTCCCCGCTCCAGATAGTCTGGAGCGGATTGTATCTATGATGCGGGTGATGATGTTCCCCAACCTGATCTTGGGTGTAAGCGCATTTGTGGCCAGCGGGTTGAACGTGTATCAGCGTTTTTTGGTACCTCAGCTGGCCCCTTTGTTTTACAACGTAGGGAGGATCTTCGGTGTATTTGTTCTATTGCCCTTGTTGCACGAGAGTCCATGGGCGTTGGTAATGGGAACTTTTCTCGGTGCACTCCTGCACTTGTTTATTCAAATCCCGCTTGTGCGACACTTGCAGTTGGGTTATCGCCCTGTGATTGACCTGGCAGATGAGAATGTTCGTAAACTTTTCCGCGTGGCTTTGCCACGCACCTTGGCATTGGCGATCGATGAGGTGGGGCTAACGATTGTAAATTTTGTTGCGTTTGGATTGAATGCCCTTGCTAGAGGCTCTTTGTTTTATGCTACGTCTCTAGCCACAGTTATTCCCTCTTTGTTTGGTTTTACGTTTGCAGTGGCCTCATTCCCTACGCTTACACAGTTGTACCTTGATAAAGAGTATTTTCGGGTAAATGAATTAATTATAAAAACGCTAAATCAGATCGTATTTTTGGCTATGCCTCTGGTTGCTGCGATGATGATTTTGCGTCTTCCGCTTGTGCGTCTGACTTATGGTTTGATTCCTGGAACTGAGTTCGACAGAGAGAGTACAGCTGCCGTAGCTTGGGTGTTGTTATTCTTTACTTTTGGAATGATATTCTGGGCTTACAAGTGGTACCTGTACCGAATTTTTTATGTAGCCCAAAATACTTTTGTCCCACTTGTGATCTCTGCAGTTAGCCTGATCACGACAATCGTATTGAGCATTGTTTTTTCAAATCTATTTAGCCATTCTGATGCTTTTTCAATAGGCGCGATTAACTTTGCGTGGGAAAACTTATTTAGCCGTAGCAGTGGAAGAGCGGCGATTGGAGGGATTTCCTTGGCACTGAGTTGTGTTTATATCCTAGAATCCATGTTGTTACTTTTCTTGGCAGATCGGTTGGTAGTGAAATTAAATTGGCGAGAATTCTTCTCGAACCTTCTAAGGAAGCTTGTTCCCACGGTTTCGATGATGGCGGTGATGTATGGAATGTATAAAATGTGGGACAACTTGGCGTTCCCGATAGATGCGACTCCAGGTTTTGCAGGGTCGACTACCTTGAACTTGCTTATCCTGACAGGGATTACGGTAGGAACCTCGTTCATGATTTATTACTTGATGTGTTTCTTTTTCCAGGTCGAAGATCTCAAGATCTTACGAAGATTTCTCAACCCTCTGTTCAGAATAGGGGGTTTATCTATAAAATAGAAAGAAATGATCAACTTCAATTCTCAACAACAAGCGTCTGGAACGGGCGGGACGATTAATGATCAGCCTGTGTATGTGCCGCTTGCCCGCCCGCGAGACCCCATTGTGCCGGCCTCCACTATTGCTCAGGCAGAAGAAGATGCGGCAAATTTGCCGGGTAGGAGTTATGCATCACATGCGGCGTCGGCGAAGAGAAGTAAAAACGAAGAGATCGCAGATCTGGTTGAGCGACGCCGCGGCTTGGGGTGTACAACGGGCTGCTTGCGAGCTTTGTTAAGCTGTCGTTGCCTGATCTTGAGCATATTGGGGCTTTTGGTGGTTGCTGTGATCTTGCTGATCTTAATTTTCACCCAAAAGCCACCTTTCATTTATACACCTCTCAAAGAGTGGTTAAATGCCGGGCTGCAGGCTACTACTGTCAGACCAAGTAATACATTCGAAGACATTTTCGATCAAGCTCAGAACTTCAAAGTAGGAGACAATAAACTAGTGATCACTGAGTCTCAGCTTCAAGGCTGGGTAGCTGACCGATTATCTAGCACAAACTTGAAAAAAGTAAATGTAACTTTGGAAGAAGGGCTGATGAAGCTGTACTGGGATATTGAGTCAGATAATGCTGTCGGAGGACCGCTGTGGCTGGTGGTAGAAGTGGCTACGGATAATACATCTCAACCAGTAATATCTAAAATTGGAAGCGAGCGGGTCGGTCTACCGAGCTTCTTGAATCAGCTCGTTCAACAGTTGATTGTTTCCGTAGCAAATCTTTCGGGGAGCAATTCGGAAGGGGCAGGAGGAATTGTGGGTGCTTTGTTCCCGCTCCCCAGCACCGTAAGCATCAAAAAGATAGAGATCTTTGACGACAAGATCGAACTCACAGTCAATTTGAAATCTGGTCTAGAACAAGTATTCGAATAATGTTCCTATTTACGGGTCCTGATAACTACGAGAGCTGGAATTCTGCCCTCAGCTTTGCAAATGATGTGGCGGCGCGAAGCGCCGCCACAGTAGTGCGCCTAGACATCGAAGATGTCTCCGACTGGTCGCAACTGCGCCAAAGGTTTGATTCTCTGAGCATGTTTGGCGGTGGAGAAGTTGTGTTACTCAAAAGACTTCACGCTGACTCAGCTATTCTTTCTCAGGTGAATGATTTCGTAGATAAAGATCCCAATGCTCCTTTGATCATCTGGGAACCTGACGATGTTGATGGGCGGTCAAAGTTGCTGAATAAAATGAAGAAGAAGCAGTTGCACAAGCATTTCCCCGAGCCCAGCGACAAAGAAATTGTGACTTGGGCGGCGAAGCAAACAAAAATCTTGAGTGCTGCTGATGCCGCACAATTGATACAGATGATAGGGAAAAACAAATGGAAGATTCTTTCGGAAATACAAAAAATAGAGTTGTGGCTACAAGCTAATCCTGGTCAAAAGTTGCAAACACACATCAAATCAATAGTTAGTGGAGAGCTTGCCACGAGCATTTGGCAAATGCTGGATAACCTTGTGAGCGGCAATAAGTCCAAGGCGGTAGGGGAAATGTTGGCTATGGGGGCTACGGAAGATGTCACACAGTATGTGATCTCTATGTTGCAACGTGAACTTGTCATCCTATCCCAGATCAAGTCTACTCCAAATCCGGCCGCGCTAGAACTTTCCCCCTTTGTTGTCAAAAAGCGTACCCGCGCGGCCGCGGCCATCTCTTGGGATAAACTCAAAAACCTTGCTCGCGCTCTCATGCGCCTAGAATTCGCGATCAAAACCGGCAAGATCGAACCCGAGTGGGGACTGACGATGTATTTATTAAGTTGGTGAAATGCAAACCATTTATCAAGAATCCGAAAACGGAAGATTTACGCATAAGGGAAAGAAATACAATTTGAATGAAGTTTTCAAATTAACTCACATCAAACCGATAAATAAGTTAAAGGTGAGCGATCTGGAGTGGATTTTAGAATTCAGTTATGAAGAAAAAGATGGGGTACTAGTTTGTCGAAGTTGTCGTAAAGGGCCGGCTGGCTGGCATGAGCAAAGGGTGAATGATGCAGATTTAAACACTCCGATAATTGCAATCTTTGAGGATCAACATTGGATAGTTTTGGATGGTGTACACAGATTGCAAAAAGCTAAGAACCTAGGGGTCGTAGAGCTTCCTGTTAAGGTAATCGATGATGGGGAACTTGAAAGCTGTCTTTATACTTAACCCTTCTTCATATATACTATCAAGGTATGAAAACTGCCGTGTTTGTAACAATCTTTAGTGTGGTGGGGCTGTTTATCTTTGCGCGGCCTGCGGCCGCGCAAGTTCTCTCTTGGCAGCAATTGCGTCTAGACACAACTATCACCCTCAGTGATAACGCCTTCAGTGTTCCCACTCAGATCTTGCTTACCCCCATATTTTTGCCGGAGAAAGCCGCAAATGTAACGGAAAGAGACTGGTTTAGAGGTTTATATTATTATTCAGTGGCCAATAGTCATCGGGCAGGATTTACAGACATCCCATTTCATTATGTAGTTAGTCATTCTGGTGAAATATACAAAGGAAATGCTGGGGGTGACGAGCGAAGGATCAGTGTAGAAGGGGTAGGGTCAGATGTTATTGTGATTGGTTATTTAGCAGGGAGAAATGATAATTCTTTTGATAGTAGGGCATATACTGCCCTGACGGAGCTGTTGCTCGATGTGGCAAATCGTAATTCGATCAAACCAGACAAGATAATTGTGTCTGGAATTCAGCTGGTCAAAAATGTTGAGCAGCAAGTTATTTCCCTGGCTAAGGCAGATGTGTTTGGACTATGGAACACAAGTTTAAGTGAAGTGATCGAATCGGTTAAACGATTGTACAGTCCTGTCGCCAAAACCTATGCAGTGCAGGTTACAAATGTGGAGATGCCCCAAGAAGAGGTCAAGCCGGGAGATACTGTCACTGCGGCGATCACGATCAAGAATATTGGAGAATTTGGCATCTACCCAGATACGCTTTCGGAGTTGGTGGGGACCAAGCGGGAAGGAAATAGTAAATTCCGGGCAGCAGACGGGTGGGTGAGTACATCGCAATTCCAATTGACGGCTGCCGACCCCGTGCTGCTGCCCGGCAAAGAACAAAGGTTTGAATTTAAGCTTTATGTGCCATTATTCTTTGGTGTGCAGACTGAAGGTTTCCATTTGCGCAATATTGCTGGGCAAACAATTTCCGGTACGGAGTTTGATGTGACTTTGAATGTTGGTCGCTTGGCGGGGGTAACGATTGTTGAAGTGAGCAACACAGAAACAGGGTGGTTGCGTGTACGTGCCACGCCATCATCCGCTGCTGCCGAGATTACGAGGATTTCTACGGGGGAGAGGTACTACCAACTGGAAGAGCAATCAAACGGTTGGGTAAAAATTAAATTGAATGATGGGCGTGAAGGTTGGGTTAGCAAGCAATACTTACGCTATCCTTGATCTGTGTATATTTGTATCAGAGTATTTTATTTGCACAAAATCTCCGAAACACAGTAGAATGTACTATCTGCCCCTTTGCGTTAATAATTCGTTAAGAAGTGAGTGTTAACGTTTACCATTACTTAATCATCTTATTACACACATGGCAAAGTCCAAAACAAACCCAAGTGACACTACCCCTGCTGAACCAGGTAAATCCAAAGCTATAGATGCTGCACTGCAGCAAATTACAAAGCAGTTTGGCGAAGGTTCTATTATGAAGTTTATGGATAAAGAAGTGAAGAAAATGGATGTGATTCCTACTGGGGCACTTTCGTTGGATATTGCTTTGGGAGTGGGTGGTGTGCCTCGCGGTAGGATAATTGAAATCTATGGGCCTGAGTCGTCAGGTAAAACCTCCCTGTGTTTACATATTGCATCTCAGGCCCAAAAAGCCGGAGGTACGGTGGCTTTTATCGACGCAGAGCATGCTTTTGACCCAAGTTATGCACGCACAATCGGTGTTAACCTCGAAGATTTGCTTATCTCTCAACCTGACTATGGTGAACAGGCTTTGGAAATATTGGAGACGCTTGTGCGGTCTGGGGCTGTAGATCTTGTGATCGTGGACTCCGTGGCTGCCCTTACACCAAAGGCTGAGATCGAGGGGGAAATGGGGGATTCACACATGGGTCTTCAGGCCCGTTTGATGAGTCAGGCGTTACGGAAAATTACGGGGATTGTTGGTAAAACAAACACAACTGTGATTTTTATCAACCAACTACGTATGAAGATTGGGGTGATGTTTGGCAATCCTGAGACTACCACTGGAGGAAATGCGCTTAAATTCTACGCATCTGTGCGAATGGATATCCGCCGTACGGAGAAGATTGGTAGCGGAGATGACCTAATCGGTCACGTTGTCCGTGTAAAGGTAGTGAAAAATAAAGTGGCTCCGCCATTCCGAGAAGCGACTTTTGATATGATCAACGGCCAGGGTATCGACGGCACTTCGAGTGTTATTGATGCTGCTTTGAAGTTTGGGATTATCGACAAGGCTGGTGCCTGGTTTAAATACAAAGATGAGAATTTGGGGCAGGGGAGAGAGGGTGTGAAGGAATTGTTAGAAAAAGATCCGAAATTGAAACAGCAGATTGTCTCAGAAGTAAAAGAAAAGTCTGGGATAGCCTGATATTATAAGATCTTGCCTTTTGCCTAATTGTCTAGTAAGGTTCATGTGATGTTTTGTGCCTTACTAGACATGCCTAATTTTTAATTTGATATTGATCATTAGATGGCAAACGCAAGAAAATATTTGGACCAGTTGTTTATCTCCAAGGTTAGGATCAAAGCTATCCACTATTTTTTTTCTCATCCCGACGAGGCGATTCATTTGCGTGGGGCTGTGAGGGAGTTGGATGAAGAAATAAATGCTGTGCGTAGGGAGTTGACGCGAATGGAGGAGATAAAAATGGTGACTGTGGAAAACAAGGGTAACCGACGTTACTTCAAATTAAACCCTGAGTTTGTATTTTTCTCGGAGTTGCTGGGTATTGTACATAAGTCGTTTGGGTTGGGAGGGGAGATCTTGGCAAACGCCAAAAAGTTGGGGGAGATTGAGTTTGCTTTCTTGACTCAGAGATTTACTCATAAACGTCAATTTGGTTCGAACCAGATAGATTTGGTAGTGATTGGAGATGTTGATCTGAAGTTGCTTGATAGTATTGTTTCCCACGAAGAGAACCGTTCAAAGAGCCAAATTCATTATTCTGTGCTTTCTGTGGCCGACTTGGAGTTGCGCCGCAAGCGTAAAGACGCCTTCGTCGGCCAGCTCCTGATGCAAAAGCGGTTGATGTTGATCGGGGATGAGGTTCAGTTTATTGGAAAGGGTATCTAGCTTCTAGATATATCGAATATTGACCATATACCCTGTAGCGCTGTAAGCTATATATGCATTATTTATTATTTTACTTGCATATGTCTAAATTTGCCGTGCAAGCAGTCCTTACAGCCGTTGCTGAGCAACCAGAGCTGAAAGCGAAGTTATTAGATCCAGCAACAATTGATGCTGCGATCGCCGAAGTGCTTACCCTCACACCAGAGGAGAAAGCGCAAATTACCCAAATTCTCCAAAACGAAGATGCTACGGCACCAGTAGTTGAGAATGTAGACCCGCGTGTGACTCCAGGACCTGGAACAGGTGGTGGAAGAGCGTTGATGTAATAGTCAAAAGAGAGATCAAGCCCCTTCTTGAAGTAATCCTTTTTGAGGGGGTTTTATTTTTTGTTCCTCCACTTGTCCAAGCATTCTCTCCCAAAAGGCCAATGCATCGGTGTTGGTGGGTTTCTCTGTCATTAGTTCTGTCACAAGATACTTATTTATAAAGGCTCTTGCATTTTTTAAACCAATTATGTCTATTGCGACCTGCACAGGTAGCTCAAGGGCTGTCGGAACGAATCCAAGTATCAGAAAGTTATTTACTACGTTGAGTATATTCTTAGTAAGTTTTCGATATTGATTACTTAAGGCCTCTTCCCCTACAGGATACTCCGTAGGAATACCATCTAGAAGAAGTATTTTCTGATCAACCAGGGACATAAATTTCCCGTACAGTAAGGTAAGAATATGTTGTACACATGCAGGGTCTTCATTAACAGCCTGCGGGACAATATAGGCCAGCCAAGAAAGATTTGCCATAGAGGCGAGTACATTGTTTATTCTAACTTCTCCTGTCATATCAAAACTTGCAGCCATGAAAGTCTGAGCATAGGTTCTCATCAGGTTTATGTCTTCTATAGTTGCGCTTTCAGGGTCAAATCGTGATAAATGGCCAATAAGCAGCCTTTCAGAAAACTCAATCCTCACATTAGGGTTTTCTTCATCAAGGGGGGTTCGTTGAAGCGATGATAAGATTTCGGTTAAATTTGATGACAAGAAAGTCGCTATTTCTTGTGCCTTGTTTGGAAGTAAGTCAATCTCCAACTCTTGAAGCATAAATAAAATACTAGGGATGGCTCGTTCTTGTAGAGCTTCAAGGTCTCTTCTCATGGTGTTGACAAGGTCTCTTGGATTTCTAAACTCATCATCTAGTCCCGAGCCTAATCTTCTAAACCACTGTGCAGTCAGTACCCGCAATATTGTTGGAGAATTTGTACGTGTAAAGGATCCGCCAATGATTCTTCTCACATGATTTATATGGATACCCATTATTTGATCAGCTAGTTCTATTTGTGGCTCGGGAGGTATTATTTTCCATGACATATCTTCCAATTATATATCACCACCTTGTTTCCTGTATACATAACCGCTATATTATTCCCTGATGAAATACCTAAAAGTTCCCACAGTATCTATTTTCCGGAACAAAGACGAAGTCTCTTCAACCGAGGACGACTTCGATTTCACCCTAATAGACAGCGCCACCTCGCATGTGGAAATCTTAGGAAGTAGAGAAGCACGAGTGTGGGAACTGTTGAGCGAGTTTCCTGAGAGGGCGAGTCTCATGGCTAAGTACAGTTTGGAAACGAGCGAGTTTGAGGACACTTTCGTAGATAAATTGCTACAGAAATGGATAGAAGTAGGGTTCGTGCTCCCAGAAGGCAAACAAGTTCGCAGGCAAAATTTGACCTGGTGGCAAAGGTTAATTTGGATCGAATTTAGCGTGAACAACCTAGATAAATACTTTGCCAAACTTTATCAGAAAGTGTTCCGTTCTCTCGCCACATGGCCTGTATATGCACTCGCCATAGGCTTGATAAGCTCCGGTGCCTATCTTGGGGTTGTCAGCATAATTTATGGACAAGTGAATTTGTTTCAACAACTCGACCTTGGGTTATTTGTTTTGATCCTAGCCCTGGGACTATTCTTTCTCAGTATCCACGAGGCAGCACATGGGATTGCGATGAAGTGGGCTGGCGCACCGATCATTCGCGCCGGTGTCGCGTTGTACCTTGGACTTCCAGTTTTGTTCGTCGACACTTCGACCATCTGGGCCAGCCCGCGCCGACAAAGAGTGATCACGGCGGCGGCGGGAATATTTGCCAACACCACTATCGCCGCCGCCTGTATCTGGCTTACGTACATCGTTTCGCAACCGTTTCTAAATGCCGTGCTCTGGGAAATTGTCCTGATCAATATCTTTATGGCCGGATTTAGCGCCATACCATTCCTAAAACTCGATATGTATTACATCTTGATGGATATGACCGGGATCCCCAACCTAGGCTCCTTGGCGTACTCCAACCTCAAAAATTTGGTCACAAGCCCATTCGCCTTTGGCTACTCATTGCGAAACCTTTTGCTTGTGATCTTCGCAATACTATCCGGCATTGGCTCTTTCCTTCTACTGATCTATTCGATTCTCTACTGGGGAAGATTGATTGCGGCGTTTGTTCACTTCGTTATTTAAGTTCCTTCAGGTATAATTAACCCTTACTTTTTATCGTTTCGTAACATGACAGGAAAATTCAACACCCCAACGAAGGGCGAAACGATAACGGCTTCTCAAGCTTAAGTTTCCCTTTTTTCAAATTTCATTTTAGTTTAAAAAGCATTTTTATGATGAATATTTTGTCGGATGTCTTGCACGCCTTGCGTGAAGATTATCCAGATTTAGAGTACGTAACCCAGGTAAAATCTGGGAAAGAAGCTACAGTGCATATAGTGTTTGCAGAAGGTAAATACATGGCGCTGAAAGTTTATCGGCCAAATACAAAGAACGCGGCCCGCGGCAGCTACATGACTATTGGTGGTTTGGATAAAAGGAGCCAGCGGGCATTGGTCAATCGTTCACGCCATGGGCTCAAGTTGGAGCGTGAGTTGTGGACGAATAAGGAGTTTGAGGTGCTGACGCAGTTGAATTCTCTGGGCGCCGCGGTGCCTGAGGTGTATGGCACGGTCGAAAATGCCGTGCTGATGGAATTTATCGGCGAAGGCCAGGCCGCGGCGCCCAGACTCGCCGACGTCAAGCTTGACCTCGAAACTGCTCAGCAAATATTTCAAACATTGCTAGACAACATTCAGCTCTTTTGCGAATTAGACATTGTTCACGGAGATTTGTCTCCCTTCAACATCTTAGTTCTCAATCAAAAACCTGTGATCATTGACTTCCCGCAGTCCATGAGCCTGCGCAAGAACCCGCTCGCGCGTGAACGCCTCCTGCGCGATCTGCGCAATGTATTTGAGTATTTCGAAACCCAATTACAGGTAGAATGGGGTGGGGTAGCAAGAAAATATGAGCACTATCTTGACAATATAATGTATTAGTATGATAATACGTTATGTCTAATTGGCGTAACTCACAAAATGATAATCTATTTGCAGCATTCTTGCAGCTAAAAACTGTCGAAGAGGTAGCTGCGTTTTGTCGCGACTTGATGACCGAAGCTGAGATAAATGAATTCTCAGGGCGCTGGGCAGTGGCTCAGGCTTTGTCCACAGGTAAACCCCAGCGTCAAGTCTCTGCCGAGACAGGTGTAAGCATTGCGACCGTCACCCGTGTGAACCAATGGTTGAAACGCGGAATGGGCGGGTATCAAAATGTAATTAATAGGATCAACCATCATAGACCGAAAGATGTCGGTTTATGAATGTAATATTCAAATGATTATATTCAAAAGCCGACATTAGTCGGTTTTTTTATATGTTATTGAGAATATTATGGAAAGTTTTTTCATTTCAGACAATCAAAGATACGGACAATTATTGAAGGAATTGCCTGGAATATTTCCCGATGAGACAAGCTCGCCATCAAGCGGTCTGCTCACGGCTTTAAGAAAAAAAGGGATTAAATGGGCCGAGCTTAAGCCTGGTGAAAGGATTGAATATATGAAGGGGTTTCAACAAGATTCTGCGCGGCTGAGAAAAATATATGGCCCACTTGTCTCTTCGCTAGATGAGTCTCTATCAGAAGGGCAGGTAGATCTGGCTATTAAGCTTTACGTATTGTTGCAAAAATTTAGTACCAATGAGTCTATTCGAGATAATTATGACAATAACTTACTTTTGGCCATGGCCGTTATTAAGGCTATAAAGGAAGGTAAGTTATGTTTATGGCGGTATGTGTGTATGGCTAAAACGGAATTACTGCTAGATGGACCTTCTTTTAACGGATGGAACTCAACTTTCGATAGTAGGTATGATACTTTGACGCCATCCTTGATAAGAGATAAGGAATTATTAACTGAAGTATTGGCATTGGGTTTGGATACGGAGATAAACTATGTGCTAAATGACTGGGAAGTACCTTTCTATCGTTGGGGACCTGCTTGCAGGGCACTTCAAGCTGATCAGTTAAAGGCAGCATTGGATAACCTAGAAAGTACTCGTCAGTATATGAGAGAGTGGATAAGTGCAAGGTGTGCTGCTTATGGAGTTGGAAGCTACAACATTATTTTCTTTTCTGATCAGGAAGTATGCCCAGATTATCAGCTATTCTTAGATCTGGTAGATAATTCCAAGCTGGAGGTAGCCGGGCTTGCTGATGCTAAATTACTTGGAGCAGAAATCCGTTTTGTGAAAAGTGCCGATAAATCCATAACAGATCAAAGTGCTTTGGATAAAGCAATGAATAGGATTTACCAATATGCTGTCGAAGCGGTAGTTATATCTCAAACCTCAATAGGAGCAGGCATATACCTAAATGGTGAATATCCTACGGTGACTGTTTGGCAGAAGATGAAACTCCTTCAGCCTTTGCCCACATTATTTTACATCCCAGACTCACAGATAAGGAATATTTAATGTTATTATTTCTATATGCAACTTAGTAACCAACCTCCAAAAGGAACCGCAGATTGGCTCCCAGAGGAATTTAAAATTCGTAAATATATCTTCGATACGTGGCGCAAGGTCTGCGAGAGCTTTGGGTACGAGGAATACCTGACACCCATCGTAGAGAGTGCGGAGATTTATCGTGCCAAGTCGGGAGAAGATGTCGGCGGGAAAGAGCTAATGACAATGGTAGATCGTGGCGGCCGCGAGCTGGCGATCCGTCCGGAAATGACCCCGTCGGTGACGCGGATGGTAAGCAGGCAATATGGCGCGGTAGCTAAGCCCATCCGCTACTTTAGCATCGCCAATTTCCTCAGGAATGAAAACCCTCAGCGCGGCCGCAACAGAGAGTTCTGGCAGCTGAATGCCGACATCTTCGGCAGTGATTCGGTAAACGCAGATATTGAAGTGTTGCAACTAGCGTTGGAAATAATGTTGGCATTCAATCCACCGAAAGACTCTTTTGCATTGACCCTTAATCATCGGTTGCTGATCGATGCCGTGCTTGTAGTAGCTTTGTCAGGAGATTCATCCATCGAACGCCGTGAAGTTGTGCGGCTGCTAGACAAGTGGGAAAAAATCCCCCCAGATGGCATGGCCGAGATGTTACAAAAGATAGGTGTTGAGCCAAATGGAGTAGATGTGTTGCAAAAATTTATGACCAGCGAAACTGTCGATGAACTATTAAACAAGCTCCCATGGCTATCTGAAAACGATGGTCTTAAACAAGTTCAGGCAATTGTGAAAAAGCTACAAGAACTCGGTTACGCCGATTGGGTACGTTTTCAGCCAAATATTATCCGCGGCTTCGATTATTACGACGGCATGGTCTTTGAAGTCTTCGATAGGCACCCAGACAACAACCGCGCCATGTTTGGCGGCGGAAGATACAACGGGCTCGCCTCATTGTTTGGTGGCCAAGCCTTCCCGGCTGTGGGTTTTGCGCCTGGCGACGAGACGACCAGGATATTCCTAGAAAGCTGGGGGTTATTGGATCAAGTGCGAACTCAGAAAACTGAAACTCGAGTGTTTATTCCACTTTTGACAGAACAGGCGGAGGGGAAAGTGGCCGAGCTAGCAGCGCAGCTGCGCAAGCGAGGCCAGAAAGTCTTAGTGGGACTTGAGATCCAGAAGATAGGAAAGGCTATTGAATTGGGTGACAAGCTTGGCGTAGGCCAGGTGATAATCCTGGGTGAAGATGAATTGCAAAAGGGGGTATATGTAGTAAAAGAAATGCAAAGTGGAGAGCAAACTGAGGTAAAACTTTAAACCATGGCCAAATTAATTTCCTATGTAC
The DNA here is from genome assembly GCA_016788825.1 of Candidatus Doudnabacteria bacterium. Classification (GTDB taxonomy): domain Bacteria; phylum Patescibacteriota; class Dojkabacteria; order J137; family JAEUSD01; genus JAEUSD01. The sequence continues at coordinate 16,949 of JAEUSD010000018.1, forward strand.
TGCCCGTGTACAACGAAAGCGAAGGGATTGAGCAGTTCTACGCTGAGCTGAAGAAGTCTCTCGCCAAACTTAAAAGCTACAAGTTTGACCTAATCTTCATCAACGATGGGAGCAGGGACGATTCTCTGATCAAGTTACTAAGTATCCATGAGCAAGACTCACGAGTAAAAGTTATCAATTTCTCGCGCAACTTTGGTCACCAGAAGGCGATCACGGCGGGTCTTGACTATGCCGTGGGCGACGCAGTCGTGATAATGGATACTGACCTGCAAGACCCGCCGAGCGTATCCCTAGAGCTTATCCAAAAATGGGAAGAGGGTTTCGAAGTGGTTTACGCGAAGAGAGCTAAGAGAAAGGATACGTTTTTTAAAAGGGTGACTGCAAATTGGTACTATCGTCTTTTGAGTAAACTGTCTGAAATCGAAATTCCGAGAAATACGGGTGATTTTAGATTGCTTGATCGCAAAGCTGTCAATTACTTGAATAAATTTAGAGAACAGAATAGATATATGCGTGGTCTGGTAAGTTTCTTAGGATTCAAGCAGACTGCTGTAGAGTTTGACCGCGATGCCCGTTTTGCAGGCAAAACGGGCTATTCATGGGGTAAGATGATTCGTTTGGCATTGGACGGGATCGCAGGTTTCTCCACTGCACCATTGCGGATGATCGCTTGGATGGGATTTGCTGTGGCTTTCTTCAGCATCCTAGGGATCCTGTACGCACTCCTTGTACGCCTGCTTAGTCCCGAAACTGTAGTATCTGGTTGGACTTTCCTGATCATTGCCATTTTCTTCATTGGTGGAGTGCAGATGATCATGCTGGGGATCCTAGGAATTTACATCGGGAGGATTTATACTGAGGTACAGGGTCGCCCCTTGTATATTGTTGACTCAGTTATTAAATCTGCGAAATAACTATGCATTCTGGTGTGAAGCGTTTGCTCAAAAAAGTTGATTCTATTTTATTCCCTCGACTTTACAGTCCTCTGGATGAATATGAAGAGGTGATCGCGGCCGAGCTGGTAGGTAAGTGTGATTCTCTGTTGGACGTAGGCTGTGGAGTGACAAAGCATTCTCCAATGTATGACTTGGCTCGCAATTTCGGCAAGATAATTGGCATCGATTTGTTTGAACCCACGATTGCGGAGAATAAAATTAGCGGGAATTACCATGAATACTACGTGTGGGATGCGAAGGATATTCAGCAGAAGTTTGGTCCGAAGTCTGTGGATGCAATCTTGGCTACGGATCTGATCGAACATGTGGATCCGAAAACGGGCATTGAATTGCTCGATCAGTTTGATCGGGTAGCGCGCAAGAAGATAATCCTGTTTACCCCAAATGGATTTATCCCGCAAGATGAATACGACGATAATAAATTTCAAATTCACCGGTCCGGCTGGACGGTAAATGACTTCCGTTCACGTGGTTACCGCGTGCTGGGGATGAATGGTTTGAAGTTCCTGCGCGGTGAGCAAGCGCGAATGCGTTGGATGCCAGAATGGTTTTGGTTGCGAATCTCGCTGTGGACCCAACTGTTTACCCGACACTTTCCGAGATTCGCGTTTCATCTTCTAGTCATTAAAGACTTGGACTGATGGATAAAGTCGCTATTGTCGTTGTAAATTACCGCACTCCTTGGCATCTAAATCTTTGTTTGCAGAGTGTATTTAAACACACACAGAACTTCCACCTATTCTTAGTCCAAAATTCTCCTGACGCTGACTCTTTGCGTATCGGAAATATGTTCAAAGCCAAATATCCGGAGCAAATCACGATCATTCACAATCCCAAAAACTTAGGCTATGTAGGTGGGGTAAATTCTGCGTATTCTGAAATCTTAAAGTACGAACGAGTATGTTTGCTGAACAGCGATATCATTGTGACGCAGGATTGGTTGGCCACACTGAATGAGGTGTTGGATAAGAATCCTGACGTTGTCCAAGTGTGGCCTGATACGAACTCGCATTACCCTGAGAAAGGCTTTTGGCGTTTGGTGCAAAGGTTGCCTTGGGGTTTGAACAAACTCTACCGTTACCGAGTGAGTTTTGGGCCGCCGCGGTCTGTCAAAAAAGATATTCTGTTCGAGGCGGGCCAGGAGTTCTATTGGTCTTACGCTGGCTACTGTAACCTTTCTCGGGTAGAGCCTTATCGCCAGCTGGGTTATATTTTAGATCCCAATATTGTCCACGGTTACTGGGATGATTTCGACCAATCATATTATTTGCGACAATTTGGCAAAGTTGGAATTAGCTACCGGGCTTACGTTTTCCATTTCCTGAACGCCAGTTTCAACCAAGTGCAAAGTATTAACCGGAGCCAGAAGCAAGAATTAGCTTCTTTGAACGGGCTCTACGTGATGCAGAAGTGGCAAGAGCGGCTGGCAGCCGATACCAAGCACTTCGAGCCCGCCTATCTACAGCAGCTTGCTTCTGGCTCCGAAGTCATCAAAACATATTTAGAATTCCTACACCGCAAGGCTTCTGACGCCAGCTTCTTCAGCTGGATCCAAACTATCCCAGCAAAAGCGGTAGGAGAGAAGTTTCTGGGATAAAAATGGGCTTTCCATGTATAATCTCTAGAGTATGAAACAAGATATCACGGTCTATACACCTGATTACAGGGAAAAACTAGGGTTTTTCAACACGATCGCCTTGATGGTGCGTAATGTCCTTAATTCTAAAGGACTGATCTATCAGCTGTTTAGGCGGGATTTTTTAATGTCGTACAAGAAATCTTTCATTGGAATGGCCTGGATTTTGATCTCTCCAATCATCGGAATTGTCTCTTGGGTACTTTTCAATGCTACAGGGATTTTACAACCTGGGAATGTTGGCATTCCTTATCCCGCCTTCGTCTTGTTGAGTTCTTCAGTCTGGGGTTTGTTTATGGGGATTTACAGTTCCGCTGCGGGTACTTTAGGAGCTGGTGGTGGATTTATCATGCAGGTTAAGTACCCGCATGAAGTCCTACTCGTTAAGCAGATTATGCAGTTACTTGCTGGATTCTTCATTAGTTTAGCTGTTAATCTGACGGTGCTGATACTATTTGGAGTGGCGCCTGACTGGAAGATTATCCTTTTGCCTATTCTCGTGTTGCCAATGTTCTTTCTCGGTGCCGCGATGGGGTTAATTATTAGCGTGGTTTCTGTTGTGGCAGGCGATATCTCAAGTATTTTCAATACCTTACTAGGTTTTGTGTTCTACGCTACGCCGATTATCTTTTCCCCATTCGACATCAAAAGTGAAGCATTGAGAGTTATTGTGGAGGTCAATCCACTTACTTATTTAGTGGGTGGGGTAAGGGATATTATTATTTACGGCAAAATGGAACGGTTTGATCTATTCTTAGTATTTTCTGCGGTTTCCTTTGTGTTATTCCTGATTTCATTACGTTTGTTTTACCTGTCTGAGAATAAGGTGATTGAAAAGATGATCTAGTATGGAACAAGAAACAGTAATAAAAATTGAAAACCTTTCGAAGAAATTTTGTCGCAGCATTCGCCGCAGTATGGCTTATGGTACCGCGGATATCACACGGAGTATGCTGGGTATCCCTTATGATCAGGGAAAGCTACGCAAGGGTGAATTCTGGTCTCTGGAAGATATAAATATAGATATCAAAAAAGGAGAAACTTTTGGGCTTGTGGGGGCGAATGGTTCGGGAAAATCAACCTTATTAAGACTGATAAATGGGATTTTCCCGCCAGATAAAGGATCTGTAACTGTTAAGGGGAGGATTGGTGCTCTGATTGCTGTGGGAGCTGGATTTCATCCGCATATGACTGGCCGAGAAAATATTCACTTAAATGGAACGATCTTGGGGATGACAAAGGAAGAGATAGATGCGCGTATGGATGATATTATCAAGTTTGCAGAGATCGGTGAGTTTCTTGATTCTCCTGTATCTACCTATTCATCCGGAATGTATGTGCGTCTCGGTTTTGCAATCGCAATCCACAGTGAGCCAGACATTGTACTTGTAGATGAAATTTTGGCCGTGGGTGACGCAAAATTCCAGCGTAAGTGTTTGGATAAAATTCGCGAAATGCGTGAGAAAGGTACGACATTCATCCTGGTGAGTCATAACATGCAAAACATTGAGGCGATGTGTAGTAGAGCTATTCTGATGGATAAGGGTAAGCAGATCATGTTGGGCACCCCAAAGGAAATAATTCCTGTTTATGAGCTACTACTGCAAACCGGAACATTGTTGGGGGTTGATACAGGGCAAAAGGAATTACCCGAAGAAGAAAACCAAGAATTAAACCTAGTGTTCAGTTATCCTGATTTTGGTACAGATGAGGTAAAGGTCGAACACATGAGGTTGCTAAATGAAAAAGGGGACAAGATACTACAATTTAATTCAAATGATAGTGTTGTATTGGAGTTAGATATCGATTCCTCAATCGAGGCTGATAATGCTGTACTGTATTCAACTATAAATTACATAGGTGACAGAAAGGATATGGAGAAGGACCTTACAGCGGCAGGTATCCAAACAAGATTGGTAATAAAAAAAGGTAGGTCAACTCTTAGGCTTGATCTGGGAAGGACAGGACTTACAACTGGTGAATACAGTGTGGGTCTGAATATCTTCGACGAGACCTACTCGAACCCATACAGCCAAGGTTATTATGGTTATTTCAGAGTTTTGAAAGACGTGCCGACGATGCTTAGAGTAGGTAAGGGAACTCCGTATATTTGGCTAGATGCAAAACCTATCTATAAAGACGAAGATGTTCAATAAAATAAAAAGTAAACTAAAAAGCAGAATTGATAATCAGGTTAGTGCACAAGTTGCCAGTCAGTTGGCACCTACGTTCCCTAATCTCAACGCAAATGTAATAGAGCTAAATAACTTTCAGGAATTAAAGAAAGTATTTGGATGGAAGGGTGACCCTATCTTGGATAGGCCAGATATAGATGACTTCGACTATATAGAAGATGTGAATGAGCGTCGCAAAAGAGATTCGGAATCTATTGCTACCGTAATGCAAAATGCACAGGCTAAGGTAGCTCTAGAGATCGGTACAGCAAACGGTATGGGAACGGTGTTGATGGCGGCAAATGCGCCAAAGACAAAAATCTACACGATCAATATTGAGCCCGAAGAGGCACTAACAGGCGCAGGGGGTAAATTGATTACGGTTGCAATGCAGAAAGAAGAGATAGGAATCGAGTTTCGGAAACGTAAGTTGACTAATGTTGAGCAAATTTATGCAAATACTGCTACTTGGGAGCCCAATATAGGGATGATTGATGTGGCATTTATCGATGGTTCACATGACAGTGAGTTTGTTTACAATGACACAAAAAAAGTTCTCTCAGCGATGGAGCCGGGTGATTTTATTCTGTGGCATGATTTCAACCTTGAGTTGGCGCCTAAATACAACTGGATAGGTTCTGTTTGTGCAGGGGTGGAGAGGCTGTGTGCTGAAGGCTATGTAAAAGGTCGAATATTTCATATTCGTGACTCCTGGGTGGGTATCTACAGGGTTGGTCAATAATTCTTACACTAATCTATATGAGTATCGCAATAGTTACGGGTTCTAGCGGCCTAATCGGAAGTGAAGCAGTACAATTTTTAGCGGAAAAGGGATTTGAGGTGGTAGGAATAGACAATGATATGAGGGCTTACTTTTTCGGGGAGACAGCAAGTAATAAGCAAAATGAAGCAAGTTTGATAAAGAGGTTTGAGAAGTTTTCCACTCATAACACAGATATTCGTAACTTCGAAGAAGTGGATAAGATATTTGCTAGGTACGGAAAAGAAATAAGTTTAGTAGTGCATACTGCTGCACAGCCATCCCACGATTGGGCAGCGAAAGAGCCTTTTACAGATTTCAGTGTAAATGCAAACGGAACTTTAAATCTTTTAGAAGCTAGCCGTAAGCATTGCCCGGAAGCGGTATTTATCTTTACGAGTACTAATAAAGTATATGGGGATACTCCGAACAATCTTCCTCTGATAGAAGCTGATCTGCGCTGGGAGGTGAACTCTGAACACAAGTTTGCTGCCGAGGGCATAGATGAAAGTATGAGTATAGACCAAACTAAGCATAGTCTATTTGGAGCAAGTAAGGTGGCTGCTGATGTTTTGGTTCAGGAGTATGGTAGATATTTTGGAATGAAAACTGTTTCATTTCGGGGTGGCTGTCTTACGGGTCCTGCACATCATGGAGCTGAACTGCACGGGTTCTTAGCCTATTTAATCCAGTGTGCAGTTACTGGTAAAGAATACACTGTCTTTGGATACAAAGGGAAGCAAGTGAGGGACAATATTCATAGTAAAGATTTAATCAAGGCTTTTTGGGAGTTTTATAAGAAGCCCAGAGTTGGGGAAGTGTACAATATAGGGGGTTCTAGATATTCGAACATTTCAATTCTAGAAGCTATTAAAATGATTAAAGACCTTTCTGGTCACGAATTGAAATACAAAATATCAGATAAGCCCAGGGCGGGGGATCATATCTGGTATATTTCAGATGTAAGGAAATTTCAAGAACATTATCCGGGCTGGAAGTATGAGTATAATATTGAGAAGATTATTTCCGAGATGCTGGCAGTAGCTGAAGCAACATTAAATATTAAGAACTAAAAATGAAAATAGTATACGGTTATTCCTATTTTGCATCTGAGTATTATGATGATGCAAAGAAAATGAACGATGATTATTTAGACAGACTCCGACAGGATGGGTTTGATGTAGAAGGTTATTGTTTGACTATTGACCCTCCTGGTCCTCCAGTCGCTTTCTCCGAACTGGACAAGATGTGGAAGGCCAAAGACCCCAAATTAATGAAGTTTTATGACGATTTACGTGAGGCACTGATAGGGAAGGATGTCTTGATGAATGCTTCTGGTATTAATTTGCACCCTGAGTTTGTAGAGAGTCTGAAAGATATTTTTACTGTATTTCAATGTTTCGATGATCCTGAGTCTTCAGAATTTCTATCAAAGCCAGTAGCTAATTCATATGATCTTTGTTTGGTAGGAAATATCGCAGAAGTAGGTACTTACAAGACTTGGGGAGTAAAAAACGCGGAGTGGGTTCCCATGGGCGTATTACCAGAAATATATGATCCAAGTTTGACTTACGAACAGATTATAGAGGGTGAAAGAGATATAGATTTATTTATGATGATTAACTACACTCATTTCCGTAAGGAGAGATTAGATAAGATCCTAAAAGCGTTCCCTAACGCGGATTTTTATGGTGTAGGTTTCCCTAAAGGCCCACTGACAAAGGATCGGGTAGACTATTTAAAAAGATCTAAAATCGGTCCCAATATGCACAACTCTACCGGGCCAATAAACTATCGCACATTTTACTTGCCTGCCAATGGAGTAATGCAGATATGTGATAATAAAAAACACTTGGGCGACATCTACGAGTTAAATAAGGAGGTTGTGGGATTTGATACCATGGAAGAATGTATAGATTTGTGTAGATACTATCTAGCTCATGATGATGAACGAAGGAAGATTGCTGCTGAAGGTTGGAAACGATGTTTGAAGGATTATACTGAGGTTGCTATATTCCGTAGGAACGTGAGCCTATTCGAGAAATATATGAAGATAAAGGAAGAAAGTTCTCGATCTATACCGTACAAACTAAAAGTTAAATTAAAGCGAATATTTAGCTAAATGAATCGAGATATTAGTCTTAAAATAACTGAGGACCTTGTTGAACATGTAAGGAAGCTTGCGTTCGATTACGCTACGTCGACAGGTGCAGATGATCCGGAATACTACGTTGAGTATTATCTAAAGATGCAGCCCCATCTATCTATCCTAGAGTCGATAGTTACAATGCTGAATTGGCAACTAGATAGTACTAAGGTCTTGGTGGAGTTGGGATCGGGCATTGGTACCAAGTGTCTGATGGCGAATGGTATATATGGGGCTAAGGTCTTAGGGGTAGAACCTTATCCAGATACATATTCC